>JBGATZ010000022.1:0-22217 GCA_044228905.1 Cyclobacteriaceae bacterium
CTTTGCGGCAAGTGTAAGCGAGTTATCTTTTTTGTTCAGCACAAAGTTGTGATCATACCCTTTACCGTATGTGATCTGCTGATCTTCTGTTTTATTGATACGCTCCCCAATCTTGCGAGGTTTAGTAAAATCAAACGGGGTACCTGCTACTTTCTTTAATTCTCCTGTTGGAATCAATGTGGAATCTACCGGACAGAAGCGATCGGCATTGATCGTGATCTCATGATTTAGAATTTCAGAATCAATTACACCGCTCAGATTGAAGTAAGAGTGATTGGTGAGATTGAGAACAGTAGTCTTGTCCGTTGTGGCTGTGTAGTCAATAATCAATTCATTCTTATCGCTTAAGGTATAAGCTACTTTTACGGAAAGATTGCCGGGGTAACCTTCTTCGCCATCTTTGCTCAGGTAAGTCATTATAATAGACTGATCATTCGCGGAATCCTTTTTGATATCCCAGAACACATTGTGAAAGCCTTTAGGTCCACCGTGGAGTGCATTTACTCCGTTGTTCGTAGCTAATTGATACTCCTTCCCTTCCAGAGTGAATTTCCCTTTTGCAATACGATTACCATAACGGCCTATCGTTGCTCCGAAATAGGGATCGCCATTGATGTATTGATCCAGTGTATCATAACCTGTTACAATGTCACCGATCTTTCCGTTTTTATCTGGCACTTCCAACGTAACAATTTTTCCACCAAAAGGAATGACTTTCATCTTCATTCCATTTTTGTTACTGATTTCCAAAGCTAACTCGTCCAGCGAAGGTTGTTTAACTGTGTTTAAAGTATCTTTTTGTTCGGTCACCTGATCTGATTTTTTAGAACAATTTGCAAGAAGCAATACGGTAGAAAATAACAGAATTAGTTTTCTCATGGCTTGAAGTTAATGAATCAAAAATAAAAAACATGCTACTCTTTTAGTAGTGGATAAATGACGTTACAATTTTACCGGACTCGCTTTCGGTACCAGGAAATGCATAATGGTCCATGCCAGCAAATAGCCTGCTCCACAGATAAAGAACATGATGTAGTACGCAGTTTCTATTTGTCCGATGGAACGATAATACACAAACATGTTCTTCTGCACCAGTAATGAAAGCGAGGCAGCCCCCAACGCACCAAACATTCCTCCGATTCCCACCACCGATCCGATTGCCTTCTTCGGAAACATATCAGACACGGTGGTAAAAATATTTGCACTCCATGCCTGATGCGCTGAGGTTGCAATGCCGATTACTAAAACAGCCAGCCACATATTGATTGAGCCCAACAACTGTGCGAACACGATAGGCAATACAATGAATGCGTATAACAGCATTGACATCTTACGGGCTTTATACACGGTCCAGTTGTTTTTAATTAAATAGAATGGCAACCAGCCACCCCCGATGCTGCCGATGGTAGAAAACAAGTACACGACCGCAACGGGAATCGCCATCTCCGTTCCTTTTAATCCGTATTGACTTTCAAGGAAATCGGGCAACCAGAAAAGGTAAAACCACCAGATCGGATCTGTTAAGAATTTACCAATAACGAAAGACCATGTTTGCCGATAACCCAACAATCTCCACCAGGATACTGGTGTGGTTTGCTCTTCGGCTGTTCCCTCATCCTGATCACTCTGAATGTATTCCAATTCAGCTGCAGAAAGATTTTTGTGCTCTTGCGGTTTATCATACATGATCATCCAGAACACCACCCATACAAATCCAAACGCTCCCGTGATAATGAATGCCCACTTCCATCCCCAGGCTGCTGCAATGAATGGAACGGTGAGTGGTGCAATGACTGCGCCAATGTTAGTGCCTGAATTAAAGATACCGGCAGCCAGTGCACGTTCTTTTTTCGGAAACCATTCTGCCACTGTTTTAATGGCTGAAGGAAAGTTTCCGGCTTCCGTTGCTCCCAATGCTCCACGCGCGATAATAAATCCGAACGTACTCGATACAAAAGCATGGCCTACCGCTGCTACGCTCCATAAGAATGTTGCAAAGAGATAACCCAATTTCGAACCCAGCTTATCAATTACACGACCTGCTCCCAACATTCCCAACGCATACATCACTTTAAATGCTACTTCAATGTCTGCATAGTCACCATCATTCCAATTAAACTCTTTAGTGAGATCTGATTTCAATAAGCTGATCACCGAACGATCGAGGTAATTAATAGTAGTGGCTGCAAATACCAACGCACAAATCGTCCAGCGATAGCTGCCTATAGGAACAGATGGTTTTTCAAGGGAAGGCGCTGTCATTTTCTTACCTGCTGAATAATGTGAAGAGCGTTACTTACTTTTTCCGTGAGACGAGACCAATCTTTTTTTTCCAGAATGTCTTTCGTGAACAATTGTGATCCTAATCCTACACACATAGCACCTGACCTAAACCACGTGGTGAGATTTTGTTCAGTGGGCTCCACTCCTCCGGTAATCATCAATTGAAGATCGGGCACGACAGGAAGTATCGAAGAGACAAAGCCAGGACCTAATACCGATCCAGGGAAAATCTTGATTATCTCCGCTCCGTTTTCTTTTGCTGTTACAATCTCCGTAAGGGTAGCACATCCCGGAATCCAGTGTTTGTTGTTTTTCTTACATACCTCAGCCATTTCAAGCTTCATGATTGGAGAGATAATAAAGTCAGCACCAGCATCGATAAATTTTTGAGTGGTTGGGCCATCCATGATTGTACCAATGCCGAGCATGAGATCCGGATATTTTGATCGTTGCCTTACTAGTTGTGAGAATACTTCAAATGAATTTGTACGTCTGTTGGTGAATTCAAATACACGTACGCCACCGGCATATGCGGCCTGCAGAACCTGAAGTGCATCGTCTGCATTATCATGGGTGAAGAGCGGAACAAGACCCGTACTCTTCATGGTATCAGTGATCTGTTTCTTTGTAAATATCATTCGAGCATTAAAAAGTTATTGGTTGATCACTGTTATCTGAGAAGCTTTCCCACATTTTCACCTTTGACAAGGCTTTCTATCTCAGTTACAGATGCAAGATTCACATCACCTTCCACAGAATGTTTCCACGCACATGCAGCAATGGCAAACTCCAATGATTGCTGATCGTCTTTGCCTGAAAGTAGTCCATATATCAATCCGGCCATATAAGCATCGCCAGCCCCTACGCGATCGACAATGTGAGTAAGATCATATTGTTTGGATTGAAGTAACTCTTTTCCATTCCACAATTGTCCGGCAATGTTGTTATGTGATGAACTAATGGAATCACGGAGCGTGCTGGTGATTTTCTTTACAGATGGAAATCTCTTCACAAAACTCTTACAGGCAGCTTCAAAAGATTCTCCTGAAATATTGGCTGAGTTTTCCATGTCGGTAATTCCAGCTACCACAATATCGGTTTGCTCAATTAATGAGGGCATTACTTCGCGGGCAGTCTTACCATACTGCCACAAGTTTCTTTCTGCTGCACCTTGAGAAAGTGCAGGTGTGATGCCTGACCAATGGAACCAGGAAGCATCTTTGAACACTTCATCCCAATTGATCATTCCAGGTTTGATAAAAGCAAAAGCAGAATCAAACCGATCATAAACTATACGGGAAGATCGCTGCATACTTCCGTTTTCGAGGAAATAAACACCGATCCGACCTTCTCCGTAGATTATGTAAGATGTATCTACACCAATCTTTTTGAAAGACTGTGTTGCCGCATAACCGAAATCATTATCAGGAAAACGAGTGACGTGTGAAGCAGGAACTCCGAGGATCGCCAATGAAGAAGCTACATTTCCCTCAGACCCTGCATAGATTACATTGAATGTATTGGTTTGAGTGAATCGCGAAAATCCGGGAGTGGATAATCGCATCATCACATCACCTAAAGTAACAACTCGTTTATTCATGAATTCCATTCTATCTTTTAAACTCCAGCAAACGCACTGAACGCGCCATCTACAGGCACAACAATTCCGGATACAAATTTAGAAGCGTCCGAACACAGCCAGATCAAAGTGCCACACAGTTCTTCTGCTTCACCAAATCTACCGAAAGGTGTTCCTTTTATAATTAAATTACCCCGTTCTGTTAAGCTGCCATCCGGGTTGGTTAGCAAATTCCTGTTTTGCTCCGTGAGGAAGAATCCGGGAGCGATTGCATTCACACGAATTCCTTCTCCAAACTTTTTCGCCATCTCCACAGACAACCAATGTGTGAAATTACTCACCGATGCTTTCGCTGCTGAATATCCAACCACACGTGTAAGCGGAAGAATAGCTGTCATGGACGAGATGTTGATGATCACTCCTTCTTTCTTTTGAATGATTACCTCTCCAAAAATCTGTGAAGGTAAAACTGTGCCCGACAGATTGAGCTCTACTACTTTATTGAAGTCATCGATCTGCAAATCGAGAAATGTTTTGTCAGGAGGAATGACGGCACCAGGCATATTACCGCCTGCGCCATTCACCAGAATATCGATCGACTTGAACTTATTGAGTATCAGTTTACGTGCTTCAAGAAGCTGATCTGCTTTCAATACATCAGCCGAAATTCCAATGGCTTCACCACCATTCTTTGTGATTTTATCTGCCAATGCATCCGCTGCATCCTTACGTCTTCCAAGGATGGCCACCTTTGCTCCGGCATTGGCCAATGCCAGACACATTTGTGAACCCAATACTCCGGTACCTCCGGTTACAACTGCTACTTTATCTTTTAGTGAGAATAGTTTTTCTACGTATGACATTTCAGGAGTTTACTTTAATTGCTTTTCTGAGTTTATTACTTTCATAACACATTTCAATCAGCCGGATCACATCGCGTGATTGCTCCGGTTTTACTGCCAATTGCTTTCCTTCACGGATTGCTTCGAATACATTCTGATAAAAGAGAGGATAATTTCCGGGAAGTGTTTCGATCACTTGTTCGGTTGTGGTATTCATTTTACCCCACCACTTTTTATCCTCCACTCCCCAATTGAGGCCAGGCAAATGGCCGTCTTTCAAGGCCTGCTCCTGCGGATCAATCCCATACTTTATAAATGATCCTTCTGTTCCATGCAGAATATATCGTGGTCCTTGCTCTTTTACAAGATAGCTCGACTTCACAATCACCAACATATCCTTATATATTAAGCGAATGTCATAATAGTCAGCAACCTTCCCTCCTGGTCGATGTGCTCCAATCCTCGCATCTATTTCTTCAGGCATACCCAGCAGTACGATAGCCTGATCGAGCATGTGTGAACCCAGGTTGTACAGAATTCCAGTTCCGGGTGTCGCTACTTCTTTCCACGTATTGGGCTCGATGTAATTTCTGAACCGATCGTAATGTGCTTCAAATTCAACAATCTTACCGAGGTGAGTGTCATTGATTACTTGTTGTAAAGTCAGGAAGTCACCATCCAATCGCCTGCTTTGAAACACGGTAAGTATTCTATTTTTCTCTTTCGCCAGTGCGATCAATTTATCCGCCTCCTCACTCGTTACGGTAAACGGTTTCTCCACCACTACATGTTTACCCGCGTCAAGTGCTTCTTTCGTGTAAGGATAGTGCGTTTCGTTTGGAGTATTTACCACTACCAGTTCAATGGAGTCATCGGTAATAATTTCTTTATAATCCTTTACCGATTTTACTGTCGGAAATCGCTGACTCACCTTCTGCCTGCTGCGCTCTGCCACTGATTTCAATACAAAGCGGGGATTAGCCATGATCAGGGGAGCGTGAAAGACTTCACCTGACATTCCGTAGGACAAAAGAGCAGTAATTATTGGCTGAGAACTCATTTTAAATAGTATAAACTTAAGCTTGTCTGATCACTTTGAAACTATTTTTTACTGTCTGGTAAAAAGACAATTCAAGCGGAAGGTACAAAATACATTGAAGTATTAAAGGATTTAGTTGCATAGCAAAAGCCTATAAAATCATCCTTGTGAAATCGCATGGACGTGGCGATATTTCGTAACTCATTTTGTTATGTCAAGCCGTTTTCTCAAAATCAATCCTTCGGATAATGTGTGGGTCGCGCTCACTGATCTGAAAGCCGGAGAAGAACTTACTATCAATGGCACTTCACTTCAGTTGGCAGATACAGTTCCTGCCAAACACAAGTTTACAGAGAAGTCAATGGCCATTGATGATGAGATCATTATGTATGGAACGCTGGTCGGCAAAGCCACGCAACCTATCAAAGCAGGTGGGGTAATCGGTACACACAATATTAAACACAAGGCAGCTCCTTATTCGGGAAGGACTAAAGACTACTCCTGGACTCCACCTGTCGTTTCGAAATTCAGCAACAAAACATTTCTCGGCTATCACCGTGCCGATGGCCAGGTGGGGACAGCTAACTATTGGGTGGTTATTCCGCTTGTGTTTTGCGAAAACAGAAACGTGGAAATTATCAGCAAGGCTTTCATTACTGAATTAGGTTTCAGTAAACCAGATGCCTACAAAAATTACGTGCATGAATTAGTTCAGCTATATAAAGAAGGTAAAACGGATCAGCTCTCTTCCGTTTCGCTTCAGCCTGCCGAAGCCACAAAGCAATCGCGCATTTTTAAAAACATTGATGGAATCAAATTTCTTAATCATCAGGGTGGATGTGGTGGCACACGGCAAGACGCAGATGCGCTTTGCGGACTACTGGCCGGATATATTAATAATCCAAATGTGGCCGGAGCTACTGTATTAAGTTTGGGTTGTCAGCATGCACAAATTGATATCCTCAAAGAAAAGTTAAATGCAATGCATTTCAACTCATCCAAACCCCTGGTAGTTTTAGAACAACAAAAGGAAGGAACGGAGCAAGAGTTGTTGAGTCAGGCCATACAGAAAACATTTCTTGCATTAATTGAAGCCAACAAGGTTGAACGACAACCAGCACCACTGAGTAAACTGACAGTTGGATTAAAGTGTGGTGGCTCCGATGGATTCTCCGGCATCTCTGCCAATCCCGCTATCGGTCATACTTCTGATTTGCTCGTAGCCCTGGGAGGAAGTACTATTCTCTCCGAATTTCCTGAGTTGTGCGGTGTCGAACAGGAACTTATTAATCGATGTGAAGAAGATTCCGCTGGCGAATTGTTCATTAAACTCATGAGAACGTATTCCGGTGAAGCAGAGGCAGTAGGTTCAGGGTTTGATATGAATCCTTCTCCCGGAAATATCAAAGATGGCTTGATCACCGATGCAATTAAATCTGCAGGCGCAGCAAAGAAAGGAGGTACTGCCCCTGTTGCTGATGTACTGCAATATGCAGAATACATTAAGAAGCCCGGATTGAATTTGTTATGTACTCCAGGCAATGATGTGGAAAGCACAACCGGGACAACAGGCTCGGGAGCACAGATTATTTTATTCACCACCGGATTGGGAACACCAACAGGTAATCCGGTTTCTCAAGTGATCAAGATTTCTACTAATACAAAGCTGGCTCAGAAAATGCCTGATATTATTGATTTCAACACTGGCTCAATTATTTCAGGAGAAAAAACGATTGAACAGGTTGGCGAAGAAATTCTTGACTTTATTATTGAAGTAGCCAGTGGCCGCATCACCGCCAAAGCAGTTGAACTAGGTCAGGATGATTTTATACCCTGGAAACGCGGGGTATCATTGTAACTTATTACTATCTATTTAACATGACTTCCTTTCTTACTGACGATTTTTTATTGAGTAATGATTTCGCTCGCACGCTGTATCATCAATACGCGAAGGATCTTCCACTCATCGATTACCATAATCATCTTTCACCACAAGACATTGCAACCAATCGTCAATTCAAAAATCTGACACAAATCTGGCTGGAAGGCGATCATTACAAATGGAGAGCAATGCGTACGTTGGGCATCAATGAACGATTCATTACCGGTGATGCCTCTGACACTGAAAAGTTTGAGCAGTGGGCGTACACGGTTCCATACACCATGCGAAACCCATTATATCACTGGACACATATTGAGCTGAAACGTTATTTCGGGATAAAGACTTTGCTGGAACCAAATTCCTCGAAAGAGATTTACGATAAAGCTTCTGGCTTGTTAGCTACTTCAGACTTTACCGTTCAGTCTTTATTGCAACGAATGAACGTGGAAGTGGTTTGTACTACCGATGATCCGATTGACTCGTTGGAGTACCATCAGTTGGCGAAAGGGAACAAGTTGCAAACACTCCTGCTTCCTACGTTTCGTCCGGACAAATCTTTTGCTGTCGAAAATCCAGTTAACTATAAAGCTTATCTGGAAAAACTCTCCACTGCTTCTGGTATTCAGATTGGCAGTTTCGAAAACTTATTAAGCGCCTTGCAAAACAGGGTTGATTTCTTCCAATCTGTTGGATGCAAACTGGCTGATCACGGATTAGAGCATTTTTATTTTCCGGAAAACAAAAATACATACAACGCTTCTGCCCTGTTCACAAAGGTTCTCAATGGCGACTATTTGGATAAAGTCGAAATCCAATTTTACAAATTCAGTGTTCTGATTGAATTATGCAAAATGTATCACCAAAAAGGATGGGCACAGCAATTTCATATCGGGGCCATTCGCAACAACAATGAACGTCTGCTTTCCAAACTGGGACCTGACACTGGCTTCGACTCAATTGGAGATTTTTCACAAGGAGTAACTCTTTCTAAGTTTTTAAATGAACTGGACAAAACCGATCAGTTAACCAAAACCATTCTTTATAATCTGAATCCTGCCGACAATGAATTGATGGCAACCATGATTGGCAATTTCAATGACGGTTCCGTTAAAGGCAAAGTTCAGTACGGATCCGGCTGGTGGTTCCTTGACCAAAAGGACGGAATGGAAAAGCAAATCAACACCTTATCTAATATGGGACTATTGAGTTGCTTCATCGGTATGCTTACTGATTCACGAAGCTTCATGTCATTTCCGCGTCACGAATACTTCAGAAGAATTCTCTGCAATCTTATTGGAAGAGATGTAATCAACGGAGAGCTTCCTAAAGATGAAAAATGGTTAGGTAAGCTGGTATCGGATGTCTGCTACCATAATGCGAAGAACTATTTCAATTTTAAATAATTCAATCAGATTTCGATAAACTCAATCTGACAACCGCATTAGAGAATATCCTTCGGAACCATTTTTCGTGAAAATGCTTTCACTCGCTTTTGAGTAGACGCTTCTGCATCAGGATTAAAATCCAGCGTAGTTTCCCAGGAATTTTCAGGAAGGAATTCATTCTCCATTCCCTTCAAAACACCAGAAGAAATTTTTTCTGAATAAATTACTGCTACACACTCGGTATTGAGATTAGCGCTGCGCGGATCCAGATTAAATGTTCCAATCACGGTAATCTCTCCATCTACTATCATTGACTTGGCATGCAATCCAAAGATGGGTGTGAAATTCAGTTGCTCTTGTAAAGCTCCAGTCATCACTTTAAAACGTTCCGCTGCATCCGGCTTGAATTCATAAATCTTCACTCCCGTCTTCAATAACGCCTTACGGTCCCGCTGATAGCCACTGAATGCTTCCATGTTATCAGTAGAAGCCATGCTGTTCGTTAAAATACGAACAGTAACTCCCCGGTCAACTGCTTCTTTAAAAAGCTGACGACTCGTTTCAGAAGTAATCAGATAAGGCGATTGAATAACAATCAACTTCTTAGCTTTCCTTACCAATGCAATCAATGTATCTGTGCTCACGCCACCTCCACTCAATCCGGAAGTTCCATCGTTCTTACCCGGCTTATCAGATACGAACGAAACACGATCTACCCAGACCATACGCCCGGAATCACGCAGAAGGCTGAATGTCTTTGGCAAAAGTTTAATCCGCTCCCTCACCTGTGGCCAGAAGTTCTCCGGATTACAGGCGTATTGATGAAGACGATCGAAACGAGCTGTGTCTGCATAATTGGCTTCTTCTTCGCTCACCAGATCCGTTACCGGAACACTCAGTGAACTGTTCCAGAATTCTTCGAAAGACTTTTCAACATCCGGCACAGCTTTACCTAATAACAGTACATCACGATCACGAAAATTGTATTCGTGATCATAATCAAAATATTCATCGGCAATGTTGCGTCCTCCGGTAATCAATACCTTTCCGTCAACAATAAAAGTTTTATTGTGCATGCGTTGGTTGGCTGAACGAAAGTCGGTAGAGAATTTTTTAATCTTGTCATAAATATTCTTTCCCAGGTTTACTCCCGGATTATAAATTTTGATATCGATATTATCATGAGAATCAAGAGTCAAAATTTCATGCACGCCAGCTTCCACCATCACATCATCCACGAGCAAACGTACTTTTACTCCGCGATCAGCAGCACGCACCAGATAATCACACGCGATTAATCCTACGTTATCCGGAGAAAATATAAAATACTGGATGTCGATGGTTTGCTCAGCATATTCAGTAAGCCACGCCCGGGCCAACAATGATCCACCCCCATCCTCCAATACATACACACCCGTTTTTGATTTCATGGAGTCAACCACGTAAGTTCTTGCAGTTGCTTCCAACGAGTCATTTCTATGAATTTCAGAGCAAAAGTCCTTTTCAGAAACAGGGATCTCACTTTTAGGAGAGGAACAGGAAAAAGAAAGGATGACAAAAACGAAAAAGAAATGTTTCATAGCATAATAAAGCCAGCTTCAAAGATACTAAAAGACCTAATTCATTTAATAAGGTTACCTTTGCGGGATGCAATCCAATCCGAATCTGCAATACGCAGATCTCCTCCAAAATCTGTCCATTCCTGAATTCAATGAAATGCAGAGGCAGTCATCGAAAAAATCGGCTCTTAAGTCAAGAGCATCACTTTGCTTTCTCCTACTGGTTCAGGAAAAACGTTGGTTTCTTGTTCCTGTTTTAAATACACTGACACTAATGCGCAGGAAGCCAGGCATTAATCATTGCGCCTTCACGTGAGCTGGCACTTCAAATTGAACAGGTCTTCAAATCGATGAAGACTTCCTACAAAGTAAGCTGCTGCTATGGCGGGCATTCGATGAAAACCGAACAGAATAGTTTGAGTGAAGCACCCGCGGTGATCATTGCAACTCCCGGAAGAATTGCTGATCACATTCAGCGTAGATCATTCGATCCCTCAAAAGTAAAACTGGTTGTGCTCGATGAATTTGACAAGTCATTGCAGATGGGTTATCACGAAGAGCTCAATACAATGTTTAAGGCTCTCAACCGGAAGCAAAAACATATTCTTACCTCAGCCACTCCGCTGAATATATCCTGACTTTCTTCTTTCTCAAACCGGAAGTCATTAATTTCCTGAAGGAAGAAAAAAATCCAAAACTGGAGTTCAAGCTTGTTCGCACCAAGACTACTGATAAAGTAGAAGCAACAATGAGGCTCATTGAAAGCTTCAATCAGGAAGTGTGCCTCGTTTTTGTAATCACCGTGATGCGGTAGATCGCATCAGCGAGGTGCTCAATAAGCACGGTTTTGAACATGGAGTTTTTCATGGCGCATTGGAGCAAATCGATCGCGAGAAAAACCTGATCAAGTTCAGAGGCGGAGCGCACAACGTGTTGATCGCAACTGATCTCGCTGCACGCGGGTTGGATATTCCTGAAATCAAACACGTAGTACGTTATCTGAATGCCTCCACAACGGGAAGCATTTATTCATCGTAACTGGCGCACTGCACGCATGCATGCAGAAGGAGAAGCATATTGAGCGTTAGCAGCTGACGAAGAGATGCCATTATATGTAGACTGGAAGATCGAAGAACTGAAGATCAGTGATAAATTAAAACTTCCTCCACCACCAACATTTATTTGCCTTTATATCAATGCAGGTAAAAAAGAAAAAATCAGTAAAGGAGATATAGTTGGGCTGTTTATGAAGAAAGGAGAACTGAAAGGAGAAGAGCTTGGGCTGATCACTATACCGATCATTCTTCTTACGTGGCTATCAGGCGTGATCTTTCGGATGAAGTATTGAATAGAATCAGGAATGAAAAACGAAGAAACTCAAGCAAAAATCCAGATGGCTTCTTAAGCAAGGTATCTGCATAAAATCAAGACGCCGACACTAGTAGTATCGGCCTCTTTTATTTTCTAATAATTAAGATTAATCTTTCTTCATTAAGTGATGAATCTGACGATCGATATCAAACAATGCATCTTTAGAGCTCATCAGATCGAAGATCTCTACACATCTGCGTGCCTGTTGTTCTTCTTCGAATTGCTCATCCAGGTACCACTGTTAGAAACGGCAGTCTGATAGTCTTACCTTGTGACAATGTTCGCTTTACGATTGAAATTTCAGTGATGGCAATTTCCATATTCAAGAAAATATGCAATCGTTACACTTCAAAGGAACGTTCGATGTTCATCAGAGATAGCGACACCATCTTCAGAAGGGAAGTTGAACAGCTTCAGTATTGTAATGTTGCCACCAGATTGCTTTCGAAACATCTTCCGAACCATTCAACTTTGCTCAAAGCACCATGTGATATGCGATATAAGCAAGTGTAATAATGAGCTTCTACGCCCATTTGCTTATTCAACATTTAATACGCTATCCTGAAGAGAAGTTTTTTGTTCTAATACAAGTAGTCATTTATCTATTGTTTTTTATTTTCTATTGAGTTGTACAAAAGTAAACAAACGCATCAAAGGCGGATTGTTCTGCAAATGACTTATTGATTAATTTAAAATGATTTACTCAGTTCTAGATAAGATCAGAAACTTAGATTGCAGAAGCTAACTCTGGCGAAGCAACAGGTCTTCGAGTTTTAATTCAAACATCTCATTTGAATGCACTTCATGAAGACGGATAAAATCGAAAGAGGAAGAGTAATGTTTTTTCCACAACCAGAAAGTGGGATGCGAACCTGATCATATTCGCTGGCGGTGTTTAAGAGATAAGTTCTACATCCTTTGTTGCAAGCTGAAAGTGAGCAGCAGAAATTCGCAGATATTTTGTTTAATCTTCTGCTCATTCATAACCGAATAAATGGATTGGGCAGCCGGTTTAAGAGAGTGTAAACTGGTCAACAAGAAATATTTTCCAATGGTTTATTCTTATTCGGGCACAAAAGATATTAGTATTTAGATTAATTACAGATAAGGAGGTAAAATTTTACAAATCATCACAAGATTGTATATCAAATATCTATAAAAAACAACCCATCTGACTTTTACCAGTCTATCTTATTATTCTATGGCACGGGTTTTTTAACTGGTCAAGCGACTTCCAAATCAGTCTTCTAAACATGCCCACTGCCAAACCGGAAAGAAAATCCGGAAAGAAAATTCAAAGCAAAGCGCCTTTGCTCGTTGGTATTGGCCTGCTGGCCATTCTCATCGGAAGTTATTTCATTTTTCCCGACTTCAAGGATGGAGTGAATGAAGCATTTGAAATTATAACCAGCCAGGACGAAGATCGCATCAAACGCTGGGTGAAACAATTCGGATTGCTGGGTCCCATTGTTCTCATCTTTACCATGACCATTCAAATGTTTATGTTGATTGTTCCCAATCTCCTGCTCTTCCTCATCTCGATTATCTGTTATGGACCGGTCTGGGGGTCGCTCATTTGCCTGATCGGTGTGTTTACTTCTTCTTCACTAGGTTATTATATCGGAAGAAAACTAGGGCCCCGCGCCATTGATCGCTTCGTATCTCAAAACACACAAGATAAAATGTGTGTGTTCATTGAACGATATGGAGTGAAAGCCATTGGCATTATGCGACTTTCTTCATTATCCAGCGATGCGCTTGGATTTGTAGCAGGAATACTGGAGATGAGTTACAAAAAATATATCCTCGCTACACTGGCAGGCATTACTCCGGTGATCATTTTGATAGCCTTATATGGTAAAAGCGGAAAAATAGAAACTGCGTTAATCTGGATCGGAGGAATTTCGCTTGTATTATTAGGTGTTTACATTTTCCTTGACCGGAATAAAAGAAGAGCGCTTTATGATAGGCATAACATCAAATACAAAGCGAAAAGAAAGCGTTCAACTTAGCNNATCAAATACAAAGCGAAAAGAAAGCGTTCAACTTAAGCATCGTGAAAGATGACCGGTTTTCTACTTTTGGTCGAATAAATCAAAAATCAATGGAAACGGTATCACCAAATATCTTTGTTGAAAACATATCTGAAACAATTGCATTCTACTTTATTGGGTTTTAAAGTAGCCACTACAGTCCCTGATTCGTCAGGTAACTTCATCTTTGTTTTAATGATCAACGGGAATGTGACTTTCATGTACCAGGACGTTTGAAAGCATTGCCTTTACAGCCTATTATGTCGTGCAACAGCTGGAGGGTCATTATTGCTCTATGTAAAGATGAAAGGAATAAGGTCATTTTATGACGAAGTCAAAAGCAAAGTAGATGTACTTACTTCGTTGGAAAAAACATTCTACGGTGCAACGGAATTTTCTATTCAGGATAATAACAATTATCTCATAACTTTCGCAGAAGATGAGTAAACCGGAAGCCAATCTGTTGGATCTTACTGCAGGCGAAAAGAAAAAGCTGAGAGCGAATAAGATTAAAGTCAAGGGAGATCCGTCATTCCATATCCACACTTCAGCATCTACTCGGCATCGCCAGGCTGAGGGCGATGGAATTGTATGCATTATCCGAATTTCAAAGTCTGCTTTCCATTGGGATTCGCTTCGCTCAGGATCTGATCTCTATGGGATATTATTCTCTGAATGATCTGAAGAAAAAGAACGGAGCAAAACTAACGGATCAATTTGAGGTTCAGTCTGGAGTGTGGATTGACTCATGCGTAGAAGATCAGTTTCGATTAGTAGTTCATTATGCCAATCATCCTGATAGCAAACTGAACTGGTGGGATTTTACCAAAGAAAGAAAAGCATTCAGGGAAAAGCATGGATATCCTGCTTCCCGCCCGAAGCAGCCCTGGTTTGAGCTTCCTCAATATCAAGCTGCCAATAAGATTCAGGCATCAAATGACGAAACTAAAAAAGACCTTCATCAAAAACTTAAACGGTCAATCACCTTCATGAAGAAACATTTTCATGAAAAGGTTACAGTTTCACAATTAGCCGATCTGGCACATCTTTCTGTTTACCACTATATTCGCTGCTTTCGAAGTGCCTATGAAGTTACTCCGCTTCAATACTTAACACGGCTTCGCTTAAAAAAGGCATCACTCCTGCTAAAACAAAGTAAGATAGGATTACAATTCATTATGCCTCAATGTGGGTTTGAAGATGAAAGTTCATTCATACGATTATTCAGAAAAGAATTCAGGTTGACGCCTATCGCTTACCGGAAAGCATTTACTAATAAATAGTTATTCGATAACAATGTCATAACGGTCCAGAAGACCAGCGATACCTTCCTTAGAGAATTTTGCCTTTTTTATATAATTGATGGACGGATCAATGGAGTAATTAAATGCGTTGCGAAGATCCGCTTTTTCAAGAATCGTGTTATCAAACATTGCATTCAATAAGTCACACTGATTAAATACCGCTTGTGTCAAATCTGTTTCAGTAAAATCGACTTCATGCAATGAACTGTTAGCAAACTTTGTTCCTTTCATCTTCCTTCTGTAGAAGGAAGAAAGATTGAGGTGCAGTTTTCGAAGTTTACTGCAAACAAAACTCCTGACAGTCATCAAACCCACCCCACTACCTTTACATGCTTTAAATTTCACCTCCTTCATAGCAGTCTTTGTCAGTTTTATCATACTCAGGTTGCAATCCTGAAACTCACAATCGATAAAACTGAATTCCGACAGGTCGACAGATGCAAAATCACAATTGATGAACTTACATGATTCATACTCCCCTCTTTCAAACGGGTCTTTTGCAGTGAAATTCATTTTCTCAAATGTCCGTGCTTCGATGTAGTTCTTTGCCATTGACTTTATTCTTTAAATCAAAAGTTAAATTCAATTCCTCACGATACAGCCTGAAACTGCCATTAGTCATTCAGATTCGAATCTGTCCCCTTCGAGCCAAAAATCTTAAAAATTGATTAGATTTTACTTAATATTGATTCGAATATTAAGTGATATCCAAATGGTAGTTATAAATAGTTTTGCAGAGTTTGAACAGTTGTAGGCAAAGAAATGGGTGTATCAGACTATCTGAAAATTACCCAGGATCAGATCAATAAATTTGCTGATGCAACACTTGACCATCAGTGGATTCATACCGATCCAAAGCGTGCGGAAACGGAAAGCCCATTTAAAGCAACTATTGCTCATGGCTACCTGGCCTTGTCAGTTGTTCCTCACCTTTGGGATCAGATCGCCCAGATTAATAACATTAAAATGCTGATCAATTATGGCATTGAAAGTCTTAAATTTAATCAGCCAGTGCTCGTTGACAGTGAAGTTCGCCTTCGGGTTTTTCTGAAATCACTAATTAACCTTCGTGGTGTCAGCAAGGCAGAGCTTAATATTGAGCTGGAAATCAAAGACAACAAAAAGCCGGCCTTCGTAGCTACGCTTATTTTCCTCTATCATTTCAAGTAGCCAGCTGCTGTTGAAAAGCAGATTCTATCACGTTCTCAGGCACAAAATTTTACATTCCTCCTGCGCCATGAAATACCTCTACTGCTTTTTCATACTCGCTTATACTACTTCGTATGCGCAGGAACTTGCAACCAGTAAAGACAGTCTCGATCACGAAAAATTTCTCACCATTTGCAATGCCAATCGTGAGCAAAGCTATGTCACTTTCGGAGAGGGGTTCGGCAATCTGGAGCCGTTGTTATTTGAGGCCCGTCTCTCCCCGAGTTTCTTTTTTTCCAACAGCCAAAAGACCTGGGCGGTAATGCTTAATCCACAGGTGATTGTGCGGATGCAGAATAAACCCTCCTATCCAATCAATTCTCCCAGCTATCGGGTGCATCTCACTTATTTTCATTCTCTTGACATCCTGAAAAGAACATTCTTAAAAAAGGTACTTTACGATAATTCAATCTGGATGGCTTCGCTCTCTCATCACTCAAATGGGCGAGCCGGTGATTTCTATTTGAAAGACACTACGGCAAGAGTGATTGACGTTGACAATGGCAGTTTTTCAACCGACTTCGTATCGTTTGGTATCTCGACTTTTAAAGTAAGACACCGCGCAAACGACATGGATGCCTTTCAATCCGCAAAAGCATTTATAGAAATTCATCCCCGGCCTTTTGAGACCACCGAAATAAAATACCTATACGGCAATTACCGCATCTTTGCTTCATGGGCAACAGGCGGGCCGTGGAATCCGGGAAAAAAAACATGGATCAATAAATGGCTACAAAATTCGGGGATGGAAATACAAGCAGGATGGGTGGCAGGAAGAATCAGCGGCACCAGTGAAATTGATGCACGTGCCCGATTGATTCTGGATTTAAAGTACAATTATTATCCACCATGGTTTGATGAAATCGCTTTTTTCGTCCGCTACTACCGAGGTCAGGATTATTATAATATCTACTTCACTCACACCGCATATAATATCAGTTTCGGGCTTACATCAAACATCATGAACCTGAAACAGGCGGTGAAGACCTTGGGAAGAAAACGGTAAACTCAGAATTGGTATTTTGTTCCCAGTGTAGGGTAAATCTGCAATGCATTCGAATCATTCAAAAGGTGATAATAAAGATTAACTCTGGTGCCAACAGAAAATCCATCTTTGATTTTATACCAGACTTGTGGATCACCAAAGAAGGCGAATTTTTTGCCATGCTTATCTCTTGTATAGTCAACTCCCTGATCTCTGTTTTCAGTCCAGGAAACAATACTCCCGGAAATGAAGACTCTGTAATTGAAGAGACCTCTTCCAAAATAGAAAACGAATTGGGGATCATGGCTCGGCTTCTCATAGACATTTAACCGATAAGATAAACTCGCACTCAACCAGGCCCCTTTCCACTGAAAGGGGTAGGCAACTCCTGTACTAAACGAGTTATTAAGGTAAAACCCGTATGCATCAGGTGTGACACCAAGTCCCCCTGTATAGCTCAGATACAAATAAATTTTTGGTTTCCAGAAACGAAGTGTTTGTGAAATCTGGGTAAAAGCCTGTCCCATATTTTTGCCTTTTCCTTTCAGATCGGCCTGGATCTTAAAAAGAAAAGAGCCTGTTTCCAGTGTATCAATGTTCTTAAAGTATTCAAAACTAAAAGAAGGGAAATTGACCGGATTCATTTTTGGATCAATGCTATGTCTAAAATCATAATGCAACTGAAAATTTTGAGAAAAAGCCCTGACTGAGATAAAAAGGACAATCGAAAAAAGCAGATATTTCATAGTTGTATTTTTTACGATACAAAAGTCCATTTCACGACTATCAAAGGCCGGAAACCGGATGGAAACATTACGGAAATGAGCCAGAAATGCATGGAAAAAGTAAGAACTGAAGGATAATGAAGGATTTAGACATAAAAGCATTTTGTAGTCTTTTCAGTGAAGCCTTCAGAAAATGCTTTGGCCATCCATTGACCAGCACACTATCAGAATCAGAAAGCAAACAATTCAGTAATCAACTGCTAGAGAAAACAGGATTGGTAATTGGTGCGAAAAGTCTTAAGAACTACTCCCAGTTCGTATTATTAAAGAGTGAAGGTAAATCAGAGAATCCCTCCATTGCCACGTTAGACACCCTTGCCCGGTATGTACTCGATGCGCCATACACCGATGAGTCAAAGAGAAAGGAAAATGAAAATTACTTTCCCTACTGGTTTGAATATCGTGACCGGTTTGCACGAAAAAACATAAACACTGATCAGGATTATACTTACCTGAAAAAGGCCTCGCGATACCTTGCATGGATAGCGCTCTCAACAGCAGTTATTTTCTATTTTTTCCTTTCGGAAAAAAAGAGTCAATCCATGACAGAAAATTTCAGGTTATTGAATGAAGATACACTGAGTAACCACGGCTGGTTTGTGTTGTTCAAGGACAAGACATTTTGGGACAGACGCAGCGAAAAAACGGATTACCTTACTCTCTTTACATTAAGAGGAGACAATTGGCCTGATTCATCACAAACTCCGGGAATCCGAAATGTACTGGTGCAGAAAATAAACTCATCATGCTTTATGGCAGAAGTGCATTTCAAGAGTTTCATTCCTAAGCAAAATTGGCAACAGGCCGGAATAATTTTATTGGAAGACACAACTTATATTGGTAAAAGCGTTCGTCTCTCGTTGGCTTATAACGATTTCTTTGGTGGATATTCCCGACCAAGGGAAATATTAATACAAGCAATTACTTCAAATGGCAGAGGTGATCAACGACCAGAGGAGATCGCTCACCAGACCTTGTTTCTCTTGGGTGATGAAAATGAGAATAAACCCATTTTCAACAATCTTGAGAATACCGCATTACGGATTGAAAAACAGGGGAATAAATTACGCCTGCTTTCAAGTAACGGAAGTGTGGAGAATCCTGCCTTTAAAGAGGTAGTAAGTAAAGAGATCGCAATAACTCCAAAGTACATTGGCATTTTTGCGCTAAAAGGATTTGTTGACAACGCAGACGATCTCCCGGTTTATATCAGCTTTTTTAGTCTGACGGAAAATCCTTGCTCTAACTAAACTACTTACTTTTTCCATTCTGCTGCAGCCAGATCATCAATCATAATATAACCTTGCGGAATCTGATGAGCAATGGTTGCCGGTACTTGTTCAGTTGGTTCAGTTGTTAATATTGTTTTAATAATTGCCGCCTTCTTTTCGCCATTCGCCATAATGATAGGAAGTCTGGATTCTTTCAGATGCCGTAGGCCAAGGGTAATTCCATTTCCAAGTATGGTGGCTTTTGTAAAATATTTTTGACCGGTCGCCTTTGTCTCCTCAGCAAGTTCTCCTACGTGAGCATACAAATCAAAGGATGTTCCCGGCTCATTCATTCCGATATGCCCGTTTGTTCCTAAACCCACCAGCATTACGTCCAGTCCTCCATTAGACGTAATCAAATCATTGATTCGCTTACACTCTTTTTCAAGGTCAGCGTTCACATCAAAGAACATAACCTGTTCTTTTCTCAGCTGAAGATGATCAAAAAAATCACGCTTTAACATTGATAAGCACGATCCTGGATCGGAAGGATCAATTCTCACCCATTCATCCAGGCTTAAGAACGTACATTCACTAAGATCAAGCAGACCAGACCTGACATCCTTCAACAGACATTCAAATACACCTACAGGCGTATGCCCAGAGGCTATGCACACCAATGCATTTTTCTTTTCGGAGATTACTCCTTTGATCAAGTTGGCACAAGCCGTGGAAAGCTGAGCGTAGTCCGGATATACTTTTACTTGCATGAGTTAAACTTTCTTTGGAGGCAAATCAAATGCCTTGGCATCATGTTCGAAATGACCTTTGTGAGAACCGTCACAGAAGGGTTTATTTGCAGAAAGGCCGCAACGGCAAATAGACACTACGGTTCTTCCCTGAAGTCCGTAGGCATTTCCCTGGGCATCTACAATTTCAAATTCACCCTCCACCTTAACAGACCCGTTACTATTAATTACAAGCTTTGTCATATTCTGTTTTTCTTAGGGCAACAAAGCTAGTAATTCAATTCGCTGATCAGTCATAATTACAAAACACGGGGCTAATTTGAATTGATTACAAATTAGTCCGGAAGAGGTTTAATCATGACATCCTTATAAAAGACCTCACTCTTAGGGTCATGTCCCTGAAGCGCTACTGTTCCGCTGGACAAACGACTGTCATCACCAGTAACCAGCTCATTAATCACTTTATCATTTACCTTCACCGTGATTTTCTTTCCCTGAACAATGATATGCTCTGTGTACCATTCGTTGTCCTTCACAAATACCTCCTTCACATCCTGCACCGCATAAATACTTCCCGTCTTTCGCCAGTCGGTATGTGTTTGATTTACCTGGATTTCATATCCTTTCGAAGGCCAGCCTTCTTCCTGGTAAGTTGTGTGAATGAAAATTCCTGAATTTGCGCCTGGTTTAGTCATCACCTTCACTTTGAATTCAAAGTTCTTGAAATTATGATCCTTCACCGCTCCTTCATAAAATAAATGAGCCCGGTCACCGTGTACTACAATCATCCCATCCTTAATACTAAATGTTTCAGGATGTTCTTTACTGATTTTCCATCCATTAAATGTTTTCCCGTCAAATAAATTAATCCATTCATCCGCAGTGGTCTTCATAGATGTAAAAGAAACTGCTGCTGCAAGTACGATACATGAAATCAGAAATCGTTTCATAGTGTTGGGGCTTATAAAAGTGAAAGGTTAAGATAGGCAATATTAAGTAAAGAGAAATACCATTAAAAGAAAAAGCACCTGACCTAGATAGCAGTCAGGTGCTTTTAAATCCTCAGTCAATTTTATCAAAAACTAAAATCTCACGAGGTACTACCCTGCTTTTCAACTCACCACACCTGTGGAATTGGATAGTTTAGTTGATAAAATTTGTTTGGGACTAGACATGGTACCTCCTTTCTTTTAATGAAACATGAGCAATCAACCGCGTTCAAGTAAGTTATGAATCAAGTCAGATTGTCGATAACGACCTGTTACCATATACAATAACGCTACTCTTTTGGGATTTGTTTATATATGCTCAACTATTTTTTCAAGTCTTAGCTTTAATTGTGTAAGCGTTCATTTCCTCAAATCAATTAAATTCGCCTTTCGCTGTGCTGAAAATGGATACACTTGTTTTACTTCAACCGGGAAAATTCGAATTCATTCAAACTGAATTGAATGAAGAATTACAGCCTGATGAAGTGCTACTAAAAGTTCATCGGATCGGAGTTTGTGGTACTGATATTCATGCCTTTCACGGACGGCAACCGTTCTTTTCTTACCCGAGAATTCTCGGACATGAACTAGGGCTGGAAGTAATCAAAACAGGAAGTAGTGTTATAAACGTGAAGCCCGGTGATACATGTGCTCTGGAACCTTACTTCAACATACGGGAAAGTCAGGCCGTGCGAAACGGAAAACCGAATTGCGGTGAACACCTTTCCGTTTTTGGAGTGCATGAAATCGGTGGCATGTGTTCTTTCATAAAGGTAAGAGCCCGGTATCTTCATTCCTCCTCAAAACTATCTTTGGATCAGCTGGCTTTAGTAGAGACGCTCGCCATTGGTTGCCACGCAGTGAATCGGGCTGAAGTAAAACCCTCTGATACGGTACTTGTTATCGGAGCAGGTCCCATTGGACTATCTGCTTTGGAATTCATTAAGCTACGCAAAGCGAATGTGGTGGTGATGGATGTTCAGCAAAGTCGTTTGGATTTTTGCAGGAAGGT
>JBGATZ010000521.1:0-2599 GCA_044228905.1 Cyclobacteriaceae bacterium
TGCCGGAAACTCAGATATTACCTGGGAAAGTACACATCAGATTGATGTGGGTTTGGAAATCGGTTTGTTTGACGACCGCTTGACTGCCGAGATCGACTATTACAGCAGAGATACAAAAGATATTCTCATCGATTTGCCCGTGCCCGGATACCTCGGCAACGGAGATGGTGCCACCATTACATACAATGCCGGAGAAGTTTTAAACAGAGGTTTTGAACTTAACCTGGGATGGAAAGAAAAGATCAACGAAGACTTCAGCTATCGCATTGGTGTGATTGGAACTACTGTTCACAATGAAACAAAGAAAGTGAGTGGAAGCGGAAGTTCGGATGATTATCTGTATGGCCGATTCGGTGGTGCAATTGTTACGCGTACCGAAAAAGGACTTCCGATCGGATCATTTTATGGATATCAGGTTGACGGCATTTTTCAGAATGCCTCAGAACTGGCTGCTTATCCGCATCGCTCAGATGCAGGTGTGGGTGATTTAAGATATGTAGATACGAATGGTGACGGATTGCTAAACGATGATGACCGTGTTAACCTTGGATCTTCTATCCCTGATTTATTATATGGATTGAACCTCGAAGGCACCTACCGAAATTTTCAATTATCCATTGACTTCAACGGACAGAGTGGAAACAAAATCTATAATGGAAAAGAAACTGTTCGTCCTGACCTTTACAATTTTGAAGCACATGTTATTAATCGCTGGCATGGAGAAAACACGAGTACTACAGAACCTCGCGCTACTGCAGGTGGCTACAACTGGCTCCCGTCTTCCCGCTTTATTCAGAACGGTTCATATATCCGACTGAGAAGTGTAACACTGGCTTATAATTTCCCTTCTACTCTGACAGACAAATTAAAAATGCAAAGCGCGCGTTTCTATGTGCGGGGCACAAACTTGTTCACCAAAAGTAAGTTCACAGGTTATACTCCTGAGATTGCCAGTTACTCAGTAAACGGTCGTGATACCAGTCCGTTGTTAAATGGAATTGATGCAGGCACGTATCCGGTTCCTTCAATTTATTCCGTTGGATTAAATGTCACCTTCTAACTGCAGCATGATTATGAAAATGAATACATTCTCCATAAAACTTATAAAAACAATTGTAGCGATTTCTTTGATTGCTGTTCCATTCGGATGCAGTGATTTTCTGGAGAAGCCGATACAGGGTCAATTGCTAAGTCAGAATTTTCCTGTGAGCCAGGCCGATGCGCTTTCTGCCACCACAGCTGTTTATAATACATTAAGAAAGTCGGGTTTTCATTTCGGATTATTTCCGATCATGGACATCATGTCTGATGATGCTTACAAAGGAAGTAATCCGACCGATGCGGCTGCATCCATCGGGCCGTATGACAAGTTTCAACATATCTCCACCGAAAGCTCAATCGGCACCTGGTGGAATACCCTTTACGAAGGAATCAGACGTGCCAATATTGTGCTTGAAAAAGTGCCAGCTATTGAATTTGACGCTACATTGAAGAAGAGATACATAGGGGAAGCAAGTTTCCTTCGGGCACTTTATTACTTTGATCTTGTTCGTGCGTGGGGAGGAGTTCCAAAGGTGGTTGTCATCGATGCACCCAAAACACTTACACGAGCTTCTCAACAGGAGATCTATAGTTTGATTGTAGCCGATCTTTTGGTTGCCATTGATGGCCTACCTGAAAAATCAGAATATCCTGCCGCTGATATGGGACGTGCTACCAGGGGAGCAGCAAAAGCACTTCTTGCTAAAGTATATCTTTTCCAGGGAGATTTTGCCAATGCAGAAAAATACGCACTGGAAGTAATTAACTCGGGTCAGTATTCATTGATGCCGGTATTTAATGATGCAAACAGTAAGGCCGGTGAGTTTGGTGCCGAGTCTGTATTTGAAATCGGGGCTCTTGGTTTTGAAGGACTGGAGAACGGAGGAAATCAGTATGCCAATGTGCAAGGTGTAAGAGGCACACCTAATCGCGGGTGGGGATTCAATCGCCCTTCTATCGATTTGATGAATGCGTTTGAAGCCAATGATCCACGTAAAGAAGCCACGATACTCTATCTGGGCGAGGTCATTGATGGGATAACCATTGCCGGAGACGGGCAAACAGAAAATGAAATCAAAGATGCAAACGGCAACGTCATTGAAATTGAATGTTACAACCAGAAAGTATGGACACCGGGAAATAATGTTCCCACTCAGTTTGATCATAACAGACGCTTGATCCGTTATGCCGATGTGTTGCTCATCGCAGCAGAAGCATCTAATCAAAATAACAAAGCAGCTCAGGCGCTGACTTATGTTAATATGGTGCGTGCACGTGCGCGCGGAGTTAATGCAGGCATCCTGGCTGACCTCAGTGTAACAGATAAAACGACATTGAATGATCTTATCCTGAAGGAGCGCAGAGTTGAACTTGCGCTGGAAGGGCATCGGTTCTGGGATTTGGTACGCACCGGAAAAGCAGAAGCTGTGCTTGGACCTCTTGGTTTTGTGAAGGGTAAACATGAATTACTTGCTATTCCCCAGGTGGAAGTGGACTTAACTCAGGGAGCATTGGAGCAAAACAACGGATGGAAATAACTTTTTTCTTTTTACAATAA
>JBGATZ010000023.1:0-21490 GCA_044228905.1 Cyclobacteriaceae bacterium
GATTGATCTGGTAAAAGACATCATCACCACGTTTTATTTCTGTCACTTTTATCTTTTTTGAAAGCTTTTTTAGAATTGCAGCACTTTTAGCATCATCACTCAGGTCAATAGATAAAAAATCAATTTCACCATTTGCTTTTTGCTTAATTAAGCGCAGTGACCATTGATCGCCAGAACGAAAATTTACGAAGTAGTAATCCTGATAAAACTTCACCACAAGAGAATCGCTGATCACGCCTCTGTTCAACCAGTCCTTGTCGTTGTTATCGGTAAAATGATACCCCCAGGACTCAATGATCAACGTGTCTTTTTGATCTTCGGCTGACAATCCCTCAACTGGCTGATATTTGCCACGTAATGCGGCTGGTACTTCTGTAAGCTTGTTTATACCTGATGGCTGAGGCGTTCTGAATGTTACCTCTTTGCAGGAATAGAAGAGCAATGCCCAAATAAAGATGAATCCAATTGCTTTCATAGCGATGAAGTTAGAATGGCAAACGTTTAATGATTATAAATGTTCTAAAAGAAAATCAGTCATCAACGTAAAGCGGTGATGATTCACTTTTCCGCCACGAAAACCATGTGGCTGATCGGGATAGAAGTGCGAGCGGAATTGCTTGCCCGCGTTGATCAAGGCATCTTCCAGAGCCACCGAGTTTTGGAAATGTACATTGTCATCTCCCGTTCCGTGAATGAGAAGAAAGTCCCCCTGAAGTTTGTCAGCGTATTTGGTTGGAGAGTTTTCGTCATAACCAGTTGCATTGTCCTGCGGGCGTTGTAAGAAACGCTCTGTATAGATATTGTCATAATATCTCCAGCTTGTAACGGGAGCACCTGCAATGCCTACTTTATAAGTTCCTGCTCCTTTTGTCATAACCAAAGAAGTTGTGTAGCCACCAAAACTCCATCCCCAGATGGCTAATTTGTTTTTATCTACAAATGGAAGTGCTCCTAAGTATTTTCCCCCCGCAACCAAATCTTCTGTTTCGTATTTACCGAGTTGTTTGTAAGTCATTTTGGCAAATTTTTCTCCTCGTGAACCATTACCTCGTGTATCAATTACGGCTACAATGATTCCCTTTTGTGTCAGCATCTGATGCCACCAGAACGAACTACCACCGAAACTGTTAGTGGTATTCGTTGAACGAGGGCCGCTGTACTGAAAAACAAGAACCGGATATTTTTTTGAAGCATCAAAATTTTTTGGTTTTAGCAGGAATCCATCCACCGATGTGACGCCATCGGCCGCGGTATATTTAAAGTATTCTTTTGCTACAATATTGTATTCTTCGATTGTCTTTTTCAGCGCATCATTATCTTCAAGAACTTTGATTAAAGAATTGCCTTTGGTTTTGTATAAACTTACAGTTAAAGGCTGTGTAGCACTATTAAAGTAATCGATGTAAATCTGGAAATCGTTGCTCATGTTGATCGCGTGAGTTCCAGATGCTGCGGAAAGTTTTGTTTTCTTTTTGCCGTCTAATGATATAGAATAGAAACTGCGATCCTGATAGTTTCCTTCTGTGGAAATGTAATAGGCCATCTTTGCTTTTTCGTCAATGCCAACGACCTGAGTTACTTCCCATTCGCCCGTGGTAACAGGTCGGATCAATGTGCCTTTCAGATCATAGAGGTAAAGATGCTTGAACCCGCTGCGCTCGCTGGCGAATAAAAACTCCTTACCGTTTTTCAGATACATCATCTCATCAGTAGTATAATTTGCATCTACATAGGTGTCGCTTTTCTCGGTAAGGATGACGGAGCTTTTCCCAGTGGTGGCGTCAGCATGCAATACCTCCAATGTATTTTGCATGCGATTCATTCTTTGAACAGATAACACATTTGAATCTGTTGTCCAGAGTACGCGGGGGATGTAGATATCTTTCTCTGTTCCGATATCTATTTTTACTTTTTTATTTGTTGTCAGATCCAATACCCAGATTTCTACAACGGAATTATCTTCACCTGCTTTTGGGTATTTGAACTTGTAGTCTTCAGGATAAAGTGCGCCCTTATTCCACTTTTGCATATTGTATTCTTTCACGTTGGATTCATCGAAACGATAGTAGGCGATCCTCTTACTATCAGATGACCAATAGAAGGCCTGGGCAAAACCGAGTTCTTCTTCATAGACCCAATCGGTACTTCCATTAATAATATAATTGAATTTTCCGTCAGTGGTCACTTGTGTTTCTTTCAGATCTGCGACTGTGAGATAGAATAAATTGTTGTCACGAGTAAACCCGATCTTGCTGCCATCTGGTGAAAAAGTGGCATATGATTGTTTATTGCCTGAGGCCAGCTTTTGAAGAGATTTGCTGACGATATCATAGATATAATAATCTGCTTTAAACGATCTGCGATAAACGTTTTCAAAATGAGTCATCAACAGCAGCTTTTTTTCATCACCACTTAATTGGTATGCATCGATGGTAATTTTTTCTGTAAGCTGATCTCCATCTACGATAGTTTCCACCACCTGACCTTGAGTGATGTCATACTTAATGACTTTGTTTTCATTTAGCGAAGTGTAGAACTTCCCATCGTTCATCCAATTGATGCCATTGACTGACTTTTGTGCAAATGTATTTTTGGTGGTAAAGTCTTCAATGGTGATTTGCTTTTGAGCCATCATGGATAAGGATGATAAAATGGTGAACAGAAAAATCAATTTTTTCATTTGGAGCTGTTTTAAACGGCTGTAAAGTTTCTCAATATTGTTGAATATTCAAATGTGTTGTTTAGAGATGAAAACGGAGGATGTAATCATTATCGGGGCGGGACCAATCGGGCTTGCGTGTGGAATAGAATGCAGGAAGGCTGGACTGGATTATCTGATCATTGAGAAGGGATGTTTGGTCAATTCTCTGTACAATTACCCGGTGAATATGACTTTCTTTTCCACTTCTGAGCGACTGGAAATAGGAAACATTCCCTTTATTTCGAATAACGCACAACCTACTCGTCCGGAAGCGCTTGAATATTATCGGAGAGTTTGCGCCCATTATGAATTGAAGGTGAAGTTTTATGAGGAGGTTTTATCGGTTGAAAAACACGGCCTTTTTACGGTGAGTACTTCCAAAGGACAGTACCAATCAAAATCGGTAATTCTTTCACTTGGGTTCTATGACCTTCCTTACCTTCTCAATGTGCCAGGGGAAGATTTACCAAAGGTGAAGCATTATTATGATGAACCTCATCCGTACTATGCTCAGAAAGTATTGGTGGTGGGTGCCGCCAATTCGGCCGTAGATGCGGCATTGGAAACATGGCGAAAAGGTGCGGAAGTAACTATGGTCATCCGTGAGTCTGGTATTCGGGATAGCGTGAAATATTGGGTGAAACCGGATATGGAAAACCGGATCAGCGAGAATTCAATTAAAGCACACTTTAATTCAAAGATCAAGGAAATTAAGCCTCGTTCAGTGATTATTCAAACTTCGGGTGGTGAAGTGGAAATTGAAAATGATTTTGTGCTCGCCATGACAGGTTATCAGCCGCCTTTCGAGTTTATGAAAAAAGCAGGTATTGAATTTCAAAAAGATGAATATAATACGCCTGTTTATGACGAGCAGACTATGGAAACCAATATGAAAGGACTCTACCTGGCTGGAGTGGTTTGCGGAGGATTAAAAACCAATAAATGGTTTATTGAGAACTCACGAGTTCATGCTGAGATGATTGTTCGTGATTTAATAAAATGATTTTGGATTTAGAATAAACTAAGTTTCAATCCCGCAAAATAATTTCTTCCTGCGGCTACGTTATAGAATCTTCCGCCTACCGCATTGAGATCATTTCCCAAACTATATTTTTGATCAAAGGCATTATCAATTCCAGTAAAAATTTCATAGTGGAATTTTTTAATTGCCTTACGAAACCCAAGCCGTGCTCCTAATAAAGTATAATCAGCAGCGTATTGATCGGCCG
Source organism: Cyclobacteriaceae bacterium (assembly GCA_044228905.1). Taxonomy (GTDB): domain Bacteria; phylum Bacteroidota; class Bacteroidia; order Cytophagales; family Cyclobacteriaceae; genus ELB16-189. The sequence goes on from JBGATZ010000023.1 coordinate 3,931, forward strand.
CATCATTCAGTGAAATGTGATCAGTATAGTTAGCTGTGATGTTCAAATACAACCCATATTTGGATGTAATGTCCAATCCCCCAACTATAATATCAGGAGCTACACCAGTAATAGGATTGCCTGAATAATCCACACCGCTTTGTTCGTATTCTTTAAACCGATAATGATTTATGGTAACGCTGGACCAGACACGTATGGAGTTAATGAATTGATCATCCATTGTATAGTTCCAGCCTAAGAATGCTTCAATCCCTTTTTGCGTGGTGCTACCTGCGTTCACAAAGTAGTCTGCACCATCGGCAGCGCGTTGAATCACAATCGCGTTTTTCATTTCAAAGTCATACGCTGCCAATGAGAAATCAAGTTGTTTAAATAATTTTCCTCGCGTACCGATTTCATAACTCACTCCACGTTCGGCATTCAGATCCGGATTGAATCCTCCCGTTGAAGGCAAAGCTTCTGCAAACGTGGGAGGAGAAAATCCTTTGCTGATACTTCCGTAAACAGAAAGGTCAGCGTTGATCTTTTTTAGTAAAGCTACACGAGGCGATACTTCGGGATCGAATGGTTTGATAAGCAAATTGTTGGCGGTAACAGATTGCTGATCTTTATACTTCAGTGAAGTCAGACTTCCTCCCACGGTAAGATAAAATTGATGTGGCAGGTCAACTTCTGCCTGAGCGAAGAATAAATACATTTTTGCATTCAGCTCATCCATGGTCATTATCGTTGTCTTCGTTCCTTTATCGTTGCCAAATACACCAAGAGTTGATTTAAAAAACTGAAGCTCTGCTCCACCTGTAAATTTTACCTTCCATTTCTCTTTAGCTAAAACATATTGCGTTTCGGTGCGAAGTCCTCCGTTTTTTTCATCGCGGTCTTCGTAGTTACGAATGGTTGGATTTTTAAAATTAGAAGCAGAGCCATAAAAGCCTGTTCGGGTTGATACGTTTTTACCCCAGAGTATTTCATGTGATAGGCCAGCATACGTAGTGTTGTTGTTAACTTTTGCCTTTTGCTCTACCGCTCCCAGTGCAACAGCAGTACCTGGCCTTGCCTGTTGTGCATCGGCATCATATTGTGCTTTGGTTAAGCCTCCCGGAGTCTGGTAGCCGAGGTTTGAATTAAAAATAGTTGCAGACAATGTGTTTTTATTGCCGAGATAAAAACTTAAGTCAGCGCTTAATGCTCCTCTTTCCATAGCGCTTTGCTCCCGATAACCGTCTGATTTTTGTGAAGTATATCGGAGAGATACGCTCATTTTGTCTGTGCTGGTCTGAGCTACTCCGCCAAACTGAATAAGACCGTAGCTTCCAAACAATGTTGAGATCTGTGCCATGTTGTTTTTTACTTCGGGACTCTTCAATAATACCACCCCCCCTGTTCCTGCTCCATACAAACTTGCTCCTGGTCCTTTGATGATCTCCATTCCCCCAATCGAGTTGAAGTCTAGCAAGTTGAGATAAGTATTTCCTCCGCCATCGGTTAGAGGAAGTCCATTCCAATAGAACTTTACGTTTCTTACTCCGAATGGAGATCGTAATGAGCTTCCCCGAATGGAAAAACGATAGCTGCCGGGAGATCGCTCTTCCATACGTACGCCAGGAATGGTATTGACAGCAGGAAGCAATGAAGTGTTATTGAAACGAACCAGATCTTTTTCATTTACGACTCCGATAGAGGACGACACTTCCGAAAGCGGACGGTTGCTCCTGTAAGCCGATACAACTACTTCATTTAAAATTTTGGTGGTATCCGTTTGTGCCTTCACTGATTGAAGTGCGATCACAAAAGTGAAGGTGCTTACAGCAAGAAAAAATTTCATGCACTAAAGGTAAGGCTAATCGTAAATGATATAACAGAAAAGATGATTTAGAAAACAAATAATAATTGTTGGCGATAAAATGCAATCTATATTTGTTAAGAAAAAGTTAACAGCCATGTCAAATATTGATCTCATTATTGAAGAGCGTCCGCGCGATATTGGAAACTTTCTGGTAGGACGCTTGTTACCTTTTCGTTCAAAGCGGATGGTCGGACCATTCATCTTTATCGATCACATGGGCCCAAAGTGTATGAGTGAATACGAGAACATGGACGTGCCGCCACATCCGCACATTGGATTATCCACACTGACTTATCTTTTTGAAGGATCGATCATGCACAGGGATAGCCTCGGTACTGAGATAGAGATTAAACCGGGCCAGGTAAACTGGATGACTGCGGGTAAGGGAATCGTTCACTCAGAGAGAACACCTGAATATTTACGCCATTCGGATAAGATGATGCATGGCTTGCAGATCTGGATTGCACTTCCCAAGCATCTGGAAACAATGGATCCGCTTTTCTATCACGCTTCTGAAAATGAATTACCTAACTGGACCACAGATAATATTTCATATAAGCTGATTGCAGGAGAAGCTTTTGGGAAGAAATCTCCTGTACCAGTTTACAGCAAACTGTTCTTTCTTGAAATAAAGAACACAACGAGTCAATCGGTGAAGATCGGGAATCAATTGTTTGGTGAAGTCGGCTTATACATTTTGGAAGGAAGCATTGAGAACGATGGAATTAAATATGAACCGAAACGCATTCTTGTTTCTAAAGGAGATCAGCTTTGTGAGAACGATTCATCTATTGGAATTTTGTTTCTTCTGACAGGGCCCGTATTGAAGCTGCCAAGAAAGCATGGCTCGAACAAACCTTCCCGAGAATAAAAGGAGAAACAGAATTTGTTCCGTTGCCTGCTGAAAGATAATTCACTCTTGAAATGCGAATAAGTGTTCGTGTAACCTCAATGGGTTATTCACGTATAGCACATCATGCAAATCAAATACAAATCGGAGTTCAAAACCCCCGAAGCCGATGTTCAATGGTTTTATGATTGGGCTGCCCGACTTGAAAAATCGAATAATAAAAAATACACTCGAATAGAAATTCAAACATCATTGGGTAAAACCCATGTGTGGGGATTAAATATAGAGAAACAAGATCTTGAAACGATCGTAATTTTTCCGGGAGCACGAACCACTCCGTTGTTCTGGGATTTTGACAATGGGCTGAGGTCGCTGGAAAAGAAATGCAGGATCTTTTTAGTTGAGACAAACGGTCAGCCAAATGGCAGCGATGGCAATACACCCGACATTAAGTCCAATGATTACGGACACTGGGCAAGCGAAGTTTTCGAAAAGCTAAACATTGCGAAGGCGTATGTAGCCGGAGCATCTTTCGGTGGATTGGTGTGTATGAAGCTTTCGATTGTAGCCCCTGAAAAAATTAAAGCAGCATTTCTTTTCAATCCGGGTTGTCTTCAACCTTTCTCGTTGACCTTAAAGAATTTGTATTACAATATTTTGCCGATTCTTTTTCCAAGTCAGAGGAATGTCACGTTGTTCCTGGAGAAAGCAGTATTGGATGAACCGACTCACGCATTGTCAAAAGAGAGCAAGCAATTGCTTGTCGATTACGAAGTCTTTGCTTTAAAGCGATATAAAGACAATACGCAGAAGCCGTATTACATGAATGATGAACTGAAGCAGGTAAAAAATGATGTTTATCTTTTCGAAGGTGATAAGGATTTGTTGTTTCCTTATGAGAAGTCAATTGAAAATGCGAAGAGCAAATTATCCTCTTTAAAAGAAGTGCTCGTATTTAAAAATGTAGGCCATGGCATTGAAACTTACCAACCTGCCATTGAAGCTATTGCGGATAGAATTAAATAGAATAAGCTTACCGGTGTTGCTCGTAATAATTGGGCTGGACTATCTCCTGAAGATGAATGATTTCTTTCATGGTGAGAGGAACGGCATTAGCAGCCTTTAGTATTTCCTTTAACTGATTCTCTGAACGCATTCCAATCACCAGCGAACTAACTGTGGGTGGCTGAAGCGCAAATTGAACGGCAACTTCTCCGGGAGTACGAGGGTTTAATGACTTTACTATTTCAGCAGCTTTTTGCACTTCTTCCATTGATCTGTTGAGGTAAGTTCTTGCTGGTTTATCAATCAATAATCCCTGTGCAAGACTTCCCCTTACCAATACGCTTATCTCACTGCGATAAAGCAAATCGAAACAGCTTTCCTCTGGTCTTCGATCCAGCAAACTGTATTGCATCATTACACTGACGATGTCTGATCGCTTAACATATTCACGAATCACATTAGGCCGGATTGAGGAAATACCATACTCCTGATCTTTCCCTCTTTCTTTAATTGTTCAAAAGCGCTGATTGTTTCATCGATCGGATCTTCAAGCGTACCTCCATGCAGTTGATATAAATCGATGTAGTCAGTTTGTAGCCGCTTTAGGCTTTTATCAATGGATTCAAGAATGTGTTTTTTGGAGGGATTCCAATCTAATCCAAGGCCATCTGCACGAGGCTGATTGCCTACTTTAGTGGCAAGGATTATTTTATCACGCTTTCCTGCGAAAGCTTTGCCTAAAGTGATTTCATTATTGCCATAGGAATAGATATCGGCTGTGTCAAAGAAATTAATACCATTGTCAAGTGCCTGGTGAAGCAATTGTTTACTCGATTGCTCATCATCAGCTAAAGACATGCATCCAAAAGCGATTTCGCTCACAGTTATGTCTGATTTGCCGAGCTTTTTATAGTTCATATTCAGCGATATCCTGAGTTATAATTACGGTAATATGACCGTAACAAAAAACGTATATATTGGTCACGAATTTAAATTGAGTTTTTGTAATGAAAGGGGTTCTTTTGTTTGTAATTCTTTTGTTTGGTCAGGTGTTGTATGCGCAAAAGAATCAGGCACCGTATGTTCTACTTGTTTCTTTTGATGGATTCCGTCATGATTATGTGGAGAAATATAATCTTCCCCACTTCAAAGAACTGATCAGGCAAGGAGCAGCAGCGAAAGAAATGATTCCTTCTTTTCCAAGCAAAACATTTCCGAATCACTATACCATTGTCACCGGGCTTTATCCAGGTCATCATGGACTGGTGGATAACAGCTTCTACGATATGAAGTTGAAAAAGTCGTACGGAATGAAAGACCCTAAAGCAGTCATTGATCCCGATTTTTATGGTGGCACTCCACTATGGCAATTGACTCAGCAACATGGAATGAAATCAGCTTCGTATTTCTGGGTAGGTTCTGAAACTAAAATTCAGGGAAGTTTCCCCGATTATTACTTTCGTTATGACGATAACTTCCCCAATGAAAAGAGAATTGATCAGGTAATTGATTGGTTGAATCTTCCGGAAGCGGATCGCCCTCATTTCATTTCACTTTATTTTTCACTGGTGGATCATGCAGGTCATGACTACGGTCCGAATTCGAAGGAAACACAGCAGGCGGTAACCACTGCTGATAGTTTATTGGGCAGTTTAATGAACCGCGTGAAAGACCTAAAGCTTCCAGTAAACCTTGTGGTGGTTTCAGATCACGGAATGGTGGAGTTGAAACAGGAAGAAACCACTTATATCACACTAAGCAACTTGTTCGATATAAAGGATAAGAAAATCATTTTTGCAAATGGGGGGACACAAACACATTTTTATACCAGCAACCCGGACTCTATTTATCAAACACTAAAAAAGCAGGAAAATCATTTTAAGGTATACAGACAAAAGGATTTTCCTGAAAAATGGAATTATAAAGGTGAGCGAATTGGCGACCCCATGATTGTAGCTGACTTAGGGTATTACATTCAGGTAGTGCCTCGCGACTATTCAAAGAATCCGGCAAAGAGCACGGTGTTTGGTGTACATGGATATGATCCTGCCAATGTGAGGGACACGCACGGTATATTTTATGCAACAGGGCCGAATGTTAAATCAGGAAGTATCATTCCTCCTTTCGAGAACATTCATGTTTATCCTTTCATTGCAAAAATTCTTGGATTAAATACTCCTAAAGGATTAGATGGTGATGAAAAAGTATTAACGAATATTTACAAGAAATGATAGTTGAGAATAACTTTGTGTCATGAAATTTTACCTTACTATTTTCTTTTGCTCGTTCTGCGCGATTGCCTTTTCACAATTTCACATTGGAGTTAAAGCAGGAATTGGGCTAAATGACATTTACTGGAATACGACATTGGCGTCAGACAACACTGATCCATTAGTTTCAACTCATATCGGAATTTTTTCCAAGATTAGAATTTATAACAAACTCAGTTTGATTCCGGAATTACAATACATTACTAAAGGATATTCAACTGATGGTGATCCGTCAGTTGGGATACAAGATTTCAAACTAAAAATTGGCTATTTAGAAGTTCCTGTTTTAATTAATTATCAGATAATAAAATGGGTGGGCATAGAAGCTGGTCCAAGCGTGGGAATAAAGACAGGAGCAAAAACTGTTTCTGATTCGGGCAAGAGTAGTTTTATAAATGATTATCTCGAATCTGTTGATTTTGGAGTTCTTGGCGGCTTACGATTTGATATCACCAGTAAACTATCCGTAATAGGAAGATATAGTTATGGCTTGTCTGCCGTGGAAAAAATTACATTCAACTCGGGACCGACTACTAATTCAAGCGTAACGTATAAAGCATATAACCGAAGCGTTCAGCTTTCAGTAGCTTATCAAATCAGATAATATTATAGAATTGATTCTATAACCTGATTTATTTCTTGTGCTTCAGGAAAGAACTCAATTAGTCGCAGCATCACTCTATCTACAAGTGTATCCGGGCAGCTTGCTCCGCTGGTAAGGATAATCTTCACGGGCTTTTTCTCAGGAAGGAAAGAATGTGTGATTACTTTCTCTTTTCGGTGATAGTTGAAATGATGGATTTCTTCTTTGGACTTGATTTCTGTTTCAGAGTTAATGAAGAACGTGGAAAAATTTCTTTCGCATAGCTCTACGATGTGTGATGTGTTAGAGCTGTTGTACCCCCCGACCACAATAGCGAGATCTGCATCTGTCTTCAGCAACTCATAAGTGGCATCCTGGTTGTCGTTGGTTGCGTAACACAACGTATCTCTGGTGTCTGCAAAATGCTGCTTCAGATTTTCTTCACCATACTTCTGCATCATAATCTGTTTGAAGAAATCGGCAATACCCTGTGTTTCTGTGGCTAGCATAGTAGTTTGATTCACCACACCTACACGAAACAAATCTTTTTCTGGATCGAAGCCATCGGAAAATCTTCCTTTAAACTCTTCAAAGAATTCAGCTTTGGTTTTACTTCCTAAAATATAGTTGGCCAGCTTCTCGGCTTCCTCCAAATCACGTACGATTACTGATTTGCCTGAATTGGCACTATGCGAAAAAGTAGCACGTGTTTCTTCGTGCTTTGGCTTTCCGTGGATGATGATTGTATATTCTTCTTTGCCCAGCTTCTCGGCACGATTCCAAACCTTTTCAACAAACGGACAGGTTGTATTATACTTTTGAACCTCTACGCCTTTATCAAGAAGTAAATGTTCTATCTCTAATGTTGTTCCAAAAGCCGGAACGATTACGATATCATCCTTACCAATTTTATCCCACGAAATAAATTGCGTTCCATCGGTATCCATGATGAACTTGATTCCACGACTTTGCAGGTCATTGTTCACCTCCTGGTTATGGATCATCTGACTGAGCAGGTAAACGTTCTTCCCCACATTTTCTTCCAATGCCTTGTAGCTGATTTCGATTGCATTCTCTACACCATAGCAAAAACCAAAGTGACGAGCCAGATAGAATTGTACTGGCCCAAAATCGAGAAGTGTAGGAGAAAAATCCTGCTTGCGTAAATCTTTTACTCTGCGCGCTTCTTTGATTCGTCCAGTAATGGATGATCGGTAATACGCAGGGATTTCAAACTTTTTGATAACAATTAAATTTAGAGGTCGTAAAATTAAACATTTGTTGTCAGCTTGATCCCTGTCAGCCTGAGCTTGTCGAAGGCAGGTTTCGACAGGCTCAAACTGATACAAATAAAAAACCCCGGATGACCGGGGTTTGTTTTTATGCTGCTTTGGAAAGTTTATCTTCTTTGACTTTATGCGTTCGTACTTCCTTCGACTGGAGATCGAACCACTTTACTTCCACTAAATTCGATTTCAAATATTTTAAAACCTCCATCACTTTGCCGTCAATCTTACTGCGAACGCGTTCGCCCTTTCTGAATAACCTTCTCATAGATTTCAATTGGTTTTACATTCTGATAGCATAAATATATTCACGAGGATAATCTTCGTAAACTCCCGAGAAAGTAACTAATTCTCCCGGCTTTTTCTTTTTTAACAAATCATTAAGTTCTTTGGCCGATTTCACTTTTACGTCATCTACCTGGGTGATGATAAAACCAGGCCTCATTTCAGTATAGCGTTGAATCTTGCCATTCTCTAATTCTTTTACGCGAACGCCACCCGAAAGTTCTTGTCTCTTCAGCGTCTTCGCGTCCAGGTCCTCCAGTGACAACCCTAATGAAGCAATAGCGTCTTTTTCTTCACGTTTAATGGTTCCCAGGCTGCCTTCGCGGTTCTTCAGGGTAACAGGAATAACCAATGTACTACCTTTTCGGTTCACCGTCATGTTCACCTTGTCACCAGGTCTTTTGCGTCCTACGTATTCGATTAGCGCAGAGCTTGAACGGATAGGAGTTCCGTCCAATTTAGTAACCACATCGCCTTCTTTAATTCCGGCTGCTTTAGCTGCACTTTTCTCTGCCATTTCTCCGAAGCCAGCCACATAAGCACCTTCATTTACGTTCAGATCAAATTCACGTGCCAGGTCACTGCTCACGTTCTGAACGGTGATTCCCAGCCATCCGCGCTGCACAGTGCCAAAAGCGAGAAGGTCTTCTACCACTTTACTTACAATGTCTGATGGCACCGCAAAGCCATATCCTGAATAAGAACCTGTAGGGCTCGCGATAGCGGTATTAATGCCCAGCAACCCACCCTGGAGATCAACAAGAGCACCACCGCTATTTCCGGGGTTAATAGCCGCATCTGTTTGAATGAAAGACTCAATGGCCGTTCTGCCTGCCTGCGGATTAGCCGGATTGCTGCTGTTGATGATATTGATATTTCTTCCCTTCGCACTGATAATTCCAGCCGTAACAGTAGAATTTAAATTGAAAGGATTTCCTACAGCTAATACCCACTGACCCACTTTGGCCTGATCAGAATCTACGAAAGCCAGATAGGGAAGACCTTTCTGATTTACCTTCAACACAGCCAGATCAGTATCAGGATCTGTACCTACAACCTCAGCTTTAAAAGTACGATTGTCTGCTAATGTAACTTCTACCACGTCCGCTCCATCCACTACGTGATTGTTAGTGACGATATAACCATCGGTATTGATAATCACACCTGAGCCAGAACTCTGACTTGGTCCTTGTCTTTGCTGAGGGCCATTTGGTCCAAAGAAAAAACGTAAGGGATTTTCATCGTCTTCACGTGATACGCTGTTGCTACCTTGTGAAGTGGATTTGATATGCACTACTGCAGCCGTTACTTTTTCTGCTGTGGCAGTGAAGTCCAGCGGAACAGCTTCTCCTTTTTCATTTACAGAATACCCTACCTGTGAAATGGGCACATTGGCGAGGCGCTCAATTTTTGCTCCACCATTTTTATCGCCCATCCATCCTGTGACTGCAACGGTGATCACACTACCCAGCACCGCTGCCACCAAAAGTGATCCAAATTGTTTCATAGTTGTTTTCTTGATTTTAGATTTTCGTTTATGCAAAAAGAAATCCAGTTGGAGTCCACTGAAATTTTGTCTCGATTTCTATTTCTTCTCATGGTCACCCCTTCCGCGTTCTTACTTTTTGACAGTATCCTAAATACGAAAGTCTTCGGAGTTAGGTTCGGAATATGCTGTTTTTTCTATCGAATGCCCTTATTTCTTGATTAATTCGCCATTTTTATATTCGTAAGTAATAGTTGGCTTACCCTCTTTATCGTACCATTTGGAGATACCGTCACGTGTTCCATTCTTATAACTTCCTTCTTCCATTACTTTGCCATTGTCGTAGAAAATTTTCACCGTTCCTTCCAGTTTATCAAACTGATAAATGCGCTCTTCTTTTACAGAAGCGTAATTGAACTCTTTGTATTCACCGTGCCTCATATTGTTATGATAATACACTCTCTTTTTGAGTTGCCCATTGTCTGTCAGCTCAACAAACAATCCTTCCTTCTTGCCGTCAACGTAAGAAGTGATTGTCCGGACTAAACCGTTTGGGTGATATTCTGTCCAGGTACCGTTTCGCTTTCCGTCTTTATAGATGCCCTGGGCATCCGCACCTACAGAAATTTTCACCACGCCTGGGGTATCCGTGAATTCTTCTTTTGTTGCTGAGGCAGGAACATCAGCAAATTCTCCATCCTTATTTTCTATAGCTGCGGCATCGGTTGGAGTAACCAGTTCGCTGTTCGTTTCTGTTGAAGCTGATTTTTCAGAACAACTGACTAAGATTAAAACGCAAATAAGAAATCTAAACTGTTTCATAAAATAATGGTATTACTAAGCAGGTAAATATATTAACTAACTTTGCTTTAAATCAAGAGATTAAAACAGAACACTTTCGTGGAAATTAAGACAATCATTACACTAAAACGAGGACGAGAACAATCAGTAAAGAGAAAACATCCATGGGTTTTTTCAGGAGCCATTCATGCCACGGAAGGAACGCCTAAAGACGGAGATTGGGTACAGGTGAATGATAGCTTTAAGAATATTTTAGGATTTGGTCATTATCAGAAAGGAACGATCACAGTAAGAATGGTTTCATTTTCTGAAACCGCTCCTAACGATAAAATTTATGCTGATAAGATTGCGATTGCATTGGGTCAGCGCGTGCAAACCAAAGTCATCAGCGACACCACAAATTGTTACCGGCTTATTCATGGTGAAGGAGATGGCTTGCCTGGACTGATCATCGATATGTATAATGGCTTTGCAGTAATGCAGGCCCATTCTTCAGGGATGCATCACGACAGGCAATTGATTGCCGATTCAATGAAACAAGTTCTTGGCAACGATTTGCAAGCCGTGTATTATAAGAGCCAGAGCACACTTCCTGAGAAATCAGAGAATGGTTATCTGTTGGGGTTAGGAGCCGTTCCGCATATTGTCATTGAACATAACAATAAATTTTATGTGGATTGGGAAGAAGGACAGAAGACTGGTTTCTTTCTCTTTGACCAACGTGAGAACGAAAAGTTGCTGGGTGAGATGTCGAAAGGATTCTGAAAGTGCTGAACACCTTTTGTTACACGGGTGGATTTTCTGTGTACGCATTGAATGCAGGCGCAGCATTAGTTCATTCTGTTGATGCTTCAGAGAAAGTTTAGATAGCACTAACACGAAAGAACATTGAGTTGAATGGTTTTGATGCACAACAACATGCTTGTTATGCAGAAGATACTTTTGATTTTTTAAAAGATAAAAAATATCAATACGATCTGATCATTCTGGACCCTCCTGCTTTTGCAAAACACAAAGACGCGAAGCACCAGGCCATGAAAGGATATCAGCGACTTAATGCGGAAGCCATGAAAGCGATTAAGCCGAATGGAATCATTTTCACTTTCTCTTGTTCACAGGTTGTGGATCGGCAATTGTTTTATGATACCGTTGTATCAGCAGCAATTCAGGCCGGAAGAGAGATCAAGGTATTGCAACACATTGGCCAGCCAGCTGATCACCCGGTATCTATCTATCATAGAGAAGGAGAGTATCTGAAGGGGCTGGTGTTGTTTGTGGTTTAAGCTATCATTAGCAAAAGAAAGAAGGCTGCCGTTTTTGGCAGCCTTCACTTTGTAAAACAGTTTGATTACTTCACCGTAGCTGGTGGCGCCTCCGGATGTTTTGCATAACGTTCAAAGAACTCAATCACACGAAGCATGTGATCCATCATTCTTCCGGGATTGCCACTGCGGGTTAACTCATGTCCTTCTTTCGGGTAACGAATGTACTCCACAGGTTTGCCCTGAATCTTCAGGCTTTTGTACAACATCTCTGATTGAATCACACCCGTACGTAAATCCTGATCTCCATGAATGATTAAGAACGGTGTATTGATCTTATCCACATAAGTGTAAGGAGACTCTGAGTCAAGAAGGGCTTTGGTTTCTTTCTCCCACGGATAGCCACCAAAATAACTTGGCACCAGTCTCCACGCATTTCCTTCACCCATGAAAGTGGTAAGGTCATACACTCCACGTTGTGCATTTGCAGCCTTGAAGCGATTGTCATGAGAGATGATCCAGGCCACCATGTAGCCGGCATAGCTTCCACCTTCCACAAACAAATTATCTTTATCAATCCATGAATTATTTTTCATGGCATCTTCCAGTGAGCCGATGATGTCTCCCATCGGGCCGTTACCCCAGTCTTTATAATTTCCTTTTTTGAATTTATCTCCGTAACCACCACTTCCTCTTGGGTTGCAATACACCAACCCATAGCCCCAGCTGTTTTCCAACTGGAATTCATGCCACATGGAGAAGATACCCGGTCCCCACATGGCAGTTGGTCCACCATGAATGTTAAGAATGGTTGGATACTTTGTTCCATCTTTCTTTCCAACAGGTTCCATTACCCAATACTGAACCTTCATTCCATCTGGACGAGTGAGCCAATATTCTTTAGGCGATACAATCGCGCGATCTTTCACCCACTCTTCATTCAATTTAGTAAGTTGTTTGTTGCTTTTGTCTTTCAGATTGTAAGAATAGATTTCCCATGGATTTTTTGTTTCTGTCAATGAGTAAACCACTTTATCACCTTGCAGATCAAAGTCATTCACGCCATTGTTGCTACCAAAAATCTTTGTAACGCTTCCGCCTTTGGCAGGAACGCTGAACAATGGAATCTCACCATTTGTTTGAGAAATGAAGTAAACCGTTTTGCTATCAGCAGACCATACTGCTTGAGAAATGTCTCGGTCGAAAGCAGCAGTCAATGAAACAGGAGTTCCTCCGTTTGCGCTTACAACAGCAATTTGATTTTGTGTAGCGTTACGATTGGCAATTGGTTCTGCAGCGAAAAGAATCTGCGTTCCATCCGGAGAATACTGTGGATTGGAGGCACTGTGATCTTTCCATGTTAAAAACTCTTTAGCGGATTTTGTGTCTACATCGATGATCCAAAGATCGCTGTCCTGCTCTTTGTCAGGAGCTACTCTGAACACACGTGAAGTGCAAATGATTTTCTTTCCGTCAGGCGACCATTCTGCACCAGTGAAACTTTGAAAACCAGACGTGAGCTGAATTGCTTTTTCATCGGAGTTAATAGCTTTCACAAATAAGTGAGCAATATCTTCATCAGGCTGAAGATTCAGCTCTCCCTGAAAATTCTGGCGAGTCAATACACGCGGATTGTTATCCAGCGTGTTTTTAGAAAGCCATGCACGAACTTCTTCCAGTGATCCATCAGGGCTATTCTTTACATTTTTCTTTTCATCGCCTTTCAATGCTTTCCAGTTTGGTTCGTCACCACGTGTGCGGCCAGGACGTTCATAAACCCATGGTGTTTGTCCTTCGATCGTATAAAATGGAATAGAAGAAGAATATAGAATTTTCTTTCCATCGCGAGACCATCGTGGACGAGATGCACCGAATTCCGCTTTAGTCAGCGAGTAGGCTTCACCACCACTCAACGGTAAAATCCAAATTTGTGACTTATCACCATCTGCACGAACGAACGCGATGCTCTTTCCGTCTGGTGACCATTGTGGCTGGCCATCATTCTTATCACCATAAGTTAACTGACGAGGTTCTTCTTTACCGCTTACATCAAGAAGATAAAGATGGCGGGTATAATAGTATTCATTTTCGTTTTTCATAGCCTTGCGTGTTACCACAGTGATTGCTTTGGTTCCATCAGGCGAAATCTGAATCTGATTGGCCGTAGCAATCTTCATCAGGTCAGTAGCCACTATTGGCTTTTTGTTTTGTGCGTAAGACGTGTACGCAACGAAAACAAGAAGAATAATCTTAATCGATCGGGTCATAGAAGTTTGTTTGAGGTGCGAAGATGCGGGGTAATTGACAAGGGTGAAAGCAAGACCGTATGAATGGAAGAATTTTATTCCGATTGGTTGAGAGTCGTCCTACGACTTAGTACCTACCACTAACGTAATTCCCTTTCCACACTCCGAGGTTTTCGATTACTTTTCAAATTCTTAACCCTACGACCTTTATGAAAAAGACTCTCTCTGTCTTGTCATTACTTTTTGTGAGCGTTATTGCTTTTGCTCAAAACGCTTACTTCTTTCCTGCAGGAACAACATTTGATCCTGCTATTCCCACACCGGAACAATTTTTAGGCTATCCGATTGGCGACTGGCATACGCGTCATGATCGGATCGCAGAATACTTTAAGGAGCTCACAAGAGTTTCCCCAAAAGCGCATTTTCAGATTATTGGATATACCAATGAAATGCGTCCGCAGGTAGTACTTACAATTACAAGCACCGAGAATTATGCACGCATTGAAGACATAAGAAAAGAGCACTTAAAGATTGCCGATCCATCTCAATCCATTGACATTTCAAAAATGCCAGTGATCATCACTCATGGCTACAATGTACACGGCAATGAACCTTCCAGCAGTGAAGCGGCAATGCTTACTGCTTATTACCTGATTGCGGCACAAGGTGATGAAGCAACTAAATATTTACGTGATGCAATAATTCACATTGATCCGAATTACAATCCCGATGGACGTGATCGTCATAGCAACTGGGCAAACATGCATAAAGGATTTCCTCCTGTATCAGATCCGATGGATCGCGAACACCATGAAGTATGGCCAGGAGGAAGATTCAATCACTACTGGTTTGATTTGAATCGTGACTGGTTGCCATTGGCACATGTGGAGAGCAAAAACCGCGTAGAATTTTATCATAAGTGGTTGCCAAACGTTTGTACTGATTATCACGAGATGGGAACAAACGGAACCAACTTCTTTGAACCGACTAAACCATTTGGTTCCGAAAATCCGGTTGTGCCTCGTGCGAACTATGATCAGGTGAATAAATTATTTGCTGGTTATTTCTCCAAAGCATTGGATGAGATTGGTTCGTTGTATTTCACCAAGGAAGTATTCGATAATTCATATCCTGGTTATGGCTCAACTTATCCTGATATTCATGGAGGATTAGGTTTGGTGTTTGAACAAGCCAGTTCACGTGGTCACGTACAACAAAGCTCCACGAAGGAAGTTTGGTTTGCATTCACAATTCGCAATCATGTTCGCACCAGCTTAGCAACAGTGAAAGCTGCAGTGGAGAATCGCGAATTCATGCTGAAGCATCAACAGGAGTTTTTCAGAACTGCCTTGGATGAAGGGAAGAAGTCTGCGGTGAAAGGATATGTATTTGGTGACAGTAAGGATATGAGTCGTACGCGTGCTTTTGCTGACTTGTTAGTGAAGCATAAAATTGAAACGTATCCATTGATTGCTGATGTGTCAATTGGAAGTAATAAATATGAGAAGGGAAAATCATTTGTGGTGCCTACTGATCAAACACAGTATCGTTTAGTGCGCAGCATGTTTGAAAAGGTAACGCAGTTCCACGACAGTGTGTTTTACGATGCATCCACCTGGACAATGGCATTGGCATACAACATGCCTTATGATCCAATCAATGCAACACTGAAAATTTCGAAAGGAGATAAACTTACTGCAGATAACCTGAAGTTCACTCCTGCTGCAGTTGCCAAAGCAAGCTATGCCTATCTGATTGACTGGGCAGATTACTATGCTCCCAAAGCATTGTATCAATTGCTTTCCAATAATGTGTTTGTAAAGACGGCTTATAAACCTTTTGCAGCACAGGTAAATGGCGCGAAGAAAAATTTTGGATACGGAACATTAATTATCCCTGTTGCTGATCAAAACGTAAATGCTGACGAACTGTTCAAGCTCGTAAAAGAAGCATCAGCAAAAGCGGGTGTTGAAGTGTATTCCGTTACAACGGGTTTTAGTTCGGAGGGTATTGACCTTGGAAGTGGTAATGTGAGAACAATAGAACAACCAAAAGTAGCCATGCTGATAGGGGATGGCGCTTCACCAATGGAAGCAGGCTTTGATTGGTTCACACTGGATTCAAAAATTGGTATGCCGATTACGAAAGTAAACACATCGCAACTGAATCAATTGAAGTTGAGCGATTACACTACGTTGATCATTGTCTCCGGGAATTATGGAATACTCGGTGATAACGGAGTGAATAAAATCAAAACCTGGACGCAACAAGGTGGGACTTTGATTCTTCAACGTACTGCAGTGAACTGGGCGATTCAAAACAAACTGATTGATGAGCAACTAAAGAAAGATGAACCTAAAGAGGGCAAGCGAATAGATTTTGTGAATGTGGGAGATTACCAGGGATCACGGGCCATTGGCGGTTCTATTTATATGACTGATTTAGACATTACTCATCCATTGGGATTTGGATATACTTCACGTAATCTTCCGGTGTGGAGAAATCATTCTATCTTTTTGGAACCAACAAAAAATCCGGTAAACACAGTCGCAAAGTGTACTGGCAATCCGTTGCTGAGCGGATATATTCACAAATCGAATCTGGAGAAGATTAAGAACTCTCCTTCACTGGTTGTAAGTAGTATCGGGCAGGGAAGAGCAATATTGATGCTGGATGATCCCAACTTCAGAGCCTATTGGTACGGAACCAATAAATTATTCTTCAATGCACTTTTCTTTGGTTCACAGATAGGAGCAAGTAACTTCGATCAACAGGAAGAGCATTAATAGTGATTACAAATGATCTTCCATGTTGCTGGTTGGCGGATCGGTTGGATTTGAATCTTGTGGACGAAAAGGAGAAGCCATCTGGTGAATACGGATGGCTTTTTTTGCTAACCAGATTCCCACGGATAGCGAGCCAATTGCACCAAGCCAAATACCGGGCACGAAAGCGATAAACCAGAAGTAGTCGTAAGCTCCATGAAATAAAGTGGCTACGCCCAGTGCATATAGGGAGTAATGACCTTTGCCGTGTTCGAACTTTGCTTTGCCTAGGAAGAAGCCCATCAGAATAGCAAAACTGGCATGAGCCGGAACCGCAGTAAACATTCTTAACAGTGCAGTGCTCATTCCCCCATCAAACACATAGAAGAGATTTTCGAAAGTAGCAAATCCCATTCCTACCATTACAGAATAGACGATTCCATCAAAAGGTTCATTGAAGTTTTCATTTCGATAAAAGAGAAAGCGCACGAATATGAATTTGCTGAACTCTTCCACGAGCGCCACAATCAAAAAAGCATGAACCGCTTGTTCTGTTAGGTTACTTTCATCAATTGGAATCCATTGGCTTAATGGTGCATTGATGGTTAACGTGATGAGCACACTGATAGCTCCTGCTGAAAAGGCCTTGATCAGTAACCCTATGGGTTCACGTTCATGATGGTCCTTCAGATAGATATAAAGCCCGATGGCAACCCCAGGCGCGAGCGCTAAAGCCAGTAAAATAAACAGATTCATACTATTCCAGCGCGAATATAAAACAGTATGGCCGGATTACCGGAAGAAGATTTATTCCTTCTCTACATTCTTCCGAAAGAGATCCTGTGAAGCCTGATTCCAGTTGTAAGCAAGGCGCT
>JBGATZ010000024.1:0-6543 GCA_044228905.1 Cyclobacteriaceae bacterium
GGAATTTTCGGCCTGTTCAAAGTCAATGCACAAAAAGAAATAAAACTCGCTTCGCCCGATGGAAAAATTCAAACCGCAGTTCGCATCACTCCTGAAGGAATTCAATATAAAGTTGGTTTTACAAAAACCACATTAATTGATTGGTCACGATTAACACCCCAAATCGATGGACAGAACTTTTCTTCCAACCTGGTTGTATCCAAACCTCGATTTAAAGAAGGCATCGAAGAATACTCGCTCATGACCGGAAAGACCAGTCACGTGAAAGTAATTTTTAAAGAAGTAATCCTCCCCATAGAACAGAAAAGTGACTCACATTACAAAATCAATGTAATTTTCCGAGTATTCAATGATGGAGTTGCGTTTCGATATGAATTCGTTAGCGGTAAATCAAATCCGTTTCTGTTGACGGATGAACTGGATGAATTTAAACTAACCGGAAATCCCATTGCCAAAGTTCTCCCCCTTCCAAGTTACACCAGTTCACATGAAGGACATTACACAACTGCTTCTGTGAATGAATTGTCGTCAAATGTGTTGATGGATATGCCAGCATTATTTCAGTTTCCAGATAACATTTACTTATCGATCACCGAAGCTGCGTTACTGGATTATGCGGGAATGTATTTAATAAAGGAAAATAATGTATTAAGAAGCAAATTATCTCCATTGCCTTCTGATCCTTCAATCAAAGTAAAAGGAATATTTCCACATCAAAGCCCATGGCGAGTGATAATGATCGGAAGTATGAATGATCTGATTGAGTCGAATCTCTTAACTACACTATGTCCTGCTCAGAAAATAAAAGACGTCAGTTGGCTTAAACCGGGCAAAACTACTTTCCCCTGGTGGAATGGTAACGTTGTTCCAGACACGTTGAACGCGCCAGGAAACAATTTTATCACACAGAAGTATTATATCGACTTCTGCAAACGAAACGGCATAGAATATCATTCGGTAGTAGAGTATGGGTTGCATCAATGGTATATGGACGATGGTGTGGGATTTCAGCCTGGTCCGCATTCCGATGTGCTTACTCCTGTTCCCGGATTAGACATGAAGGAAGTTTGTGATTATGCACATTCACAAGATGTGGGGGTAAGAGTGTGGGTCCAGTGGGCTGCGTTATATCCAAAAATTGATTCCGCTTTTGAAAAATTTGAAAAATGGGGACTGAGTGGAATGATGATTGATTTTATGGATCGTGATGATCAGGAGATGGTAAACATTCAGACAGAAATGTTGGAAAAAGCGGCAAAGCACCATCTTCATATTCAGTTTCATGGCGCCTATAAACCAACGGGATTGAACAGAACCTATCCGAATGAATTCACTCGTGAAGGAACATTAAATTATGAGACTAATAAATGGAGTAAAGGGATTTCTTCAGCGCACGATCTGGACATTGCCTTCACTCGCGCACTTGCAGGATCAACCGATTATCATTTGGGCGGATTCCGGGCGGTGCCCGATTCACTATTTCGCATTCAATACACAAGACCATTAATGCACGGTACACGCTGTCATATGCTCGCGATGTACATCATCTTCGAAAACGCACAAGGAATGGTATGCGATTATCCAGATGCCTATGAAGGGCAGGATGGATTCGACTTCTTAAGCACGGTACCTACAACCTGGGATGAGACCAAATCGCTCGATGCGAATGTCAATGAATACATGATCATTGCCAGAAGAAAAGGAAATGATTGGTATGTAGGAGCAATCAGTAACAATAAAGCCCGTGACGTTGAAATACCACTATCTTTTCTAAAAAAGGATACTTATACAGCTCATATTTATGGGGATAGTGATAATGCAAAACAGTTCCCGAATAAAATAACGAAGGAAAACAGAGCTGTAAAATCACACACCAGGTTAAAAATCCATCTTGCTGCGTCAGGAGGCGCAGTGATACATTTCAAAGCAAATTGATTGTTCTCAACTTGCTTTAATCTTTTTCAGAACGCGCTGATAATAATCAAGGCGATCGTTTTTCATCATTTTTAAAGGAACGGTAATCACTTCATTAGCACGAAGCAGTTCTAGTTTATGTCTCGATTTTTCTTCGTAGTGTTCCGGATAGTAATAATAAATGGAATTAGTGATATCCAGTTTGTTCAAAAGTTTGGTACGTGCACGATAGGTCAACAACCACCACAAATGCATTTCCACAAAATCAAGATTCAATCCAAAGATGTGAATATCATGTGTAAAAAAATAGTCGATCCAGCTTTCGTGTTTCACCGAATCTGACTTTATCCTTCTTGCGAGAGCAATCTGACTTCTCTTTTTATAAATACCTTTAGTACCCACTACCATGTAGTTACGCATTTGTTGCAGATAACCGCTGTAATGCTCGTATCCCAATGTGATTGATGAAGGACTCAATGCGCTTCCGTGGATATGCCAGATGTGATGTTTCCCAATGTGGTTTACCCGGAATAAATTATACCGGCTCTCCTTCACCTCACCATCATTATGAATCGCATTAAGATTTGCTTTTAACACAGTCTCCAATGTGAGATCGTAATTGGTAGTCATCAGTGTAGGAATGCCCATGCTGATAATCTTTTCATGAATCACATTAGGTTTCAGTTTTCTTGATTTTACTGCAATATATGTTTTGATTCTTTTCTCTTTCGTGCCGTACAACTTTGCAGAGTTAAGAAAGATTTGCTCATAAAAAAGAGGAAAAGGTTTACCCTCCATCAGCGGTGGCTCTGGCAAATGTGCGTAATCAATTAAGTCATGAAGCAAGTTACTCCATGAATAATCAGATGTAGCGTTGTTGATGTCATTACCTATTAAAAGTGCTTTCATACATTATATTCTCCTGTTCTAAGCTACACAGGCAGTTTGACAGCTATTGTCACAATTCATATTTCAGATAAATTATGCTTGAGATTAATGCTCAAATCACATTTTGAAATAATTTTTCTTAACCAGGGTTAACTACTTCATATGCTTATCCAGGAAACGCAGTAAAGGAATGCGAACTTCTTCTGTATCAAACATTTTACCATAGTGTGGAGCATCTTTGACAATAGTCAGGGCATTTTCTACTTGAGACAAATCAAGATATGATTTAAGAAGATACGATTGCGTTTTCGGTACGTCCTGATCTTTTTCTCCATGCACAATGAAAAAAGGAGGATCGTCTTTATCCACATACGAGACCGGGCTGGCAAGGGCACTGATATCCGGTCTCACTAACGGAGAAGTACCTAACAATTTTGCGATTGGATTGTCTATTTCATTGATTTCGTTTGTCCCGAAGAATAACAAAAAATTACTTGGACCATAGAAGTCGAGCACCACTCTTATCTTAAACGAAGGTTTTATATTATTGAAATAAAAATCAGGAACAGTACTATTATTTGATAATGCAAGCAATGAAGCAAGGTGCCCTCCGGCTGAAAAACCCATCAGTGCAAAGCGGCTTTTATCCAGCTTATATTTAGCAGATTGATCGTGAAGAAACTGAATGGCCTGATTGCAATCCTGAATTTGTGCCGGAAAAATTTTTGTGGTGCTGTGACGATAATCGATTGAAGCCAGTGCATAGCCTTTCTCTAGGATCGCTTTGATCGTGCCTGTCATGTAGCTCATGTCGGCATACTTATCATTGACCATCCAGGCGCCACCATGCACCCAGATTACCAGTGGAGTAGCCGGTGATGCATTCGGAGGAAGATAAATATCCAGTAAATGCTTTTTAAGCGTGTCGTTTGCATAAGGAATATTTTGATAGAATACAGTGCCTTTTGGAAAAGCTTCACTGACGAAAGGTTTAGTTTGCGCTGACGAAATCAAAATACAGATCGACATCAATAAACCCACAAGAAATTTTTTCATACTGATATGTGAATGATTATTGAAAGGTAAGGAATGTATTCTCCTTATCACAGAATGACGATCAATGCTTTATTGTTTTTATCTTTAACGAATGAACTCTGCAGATCGCACGAATGAAAAACTGGATGCCTATTTGAAATCCAGTGAGAAGAAGCTAAAAAAGAAAAAGAAGAAATGGCCAGCAGGAAGAAAGGAAAAATCCAATTCAGCTATCTCTAATCTCAAACGATGGACAGCCTCTGCTGCAATGGATCTTTACCGAATATCCATTGTGCTAACTCTATTACTCATGTCTGCAGGTTTTTGCGCAATGATGGATTTATCGCTCTGGTTTTATTTTTTGTATGGCGCCATTGCTGTCATCTTCTGTGCATTGATTTATGGATTGATCGATTTTTATCATTATAAAACATGGCATTCCAGGCTAAACTTCAAACTGGACGGATGGAAACAAGCTACCAACAGTCGCACTGCAAACTTCTGGAAAGCCGATGGTGAATATTGGGTAGCTACTCAGATTAAAGTGATCTTGTCTTCTTCAGCAAGTGAAAAGCATCTACTGGTAACAGAAGCATTTCTCAAAAAATTACGGAGGCGGTTAAATCAATGGACGGTAAGCGAAGAAACACATGTCGGGTATTCACAACCTGATGGATGGCGTATTATTGATCTTACACTCTCAGGCGACATGAATGCAAGGGTAATGAATGTAATAAGAAAACGTTTTTCTAAGGAGTTCAATAAATTATCGTTGCTAATGAACGCCAGTATTGATCACGTAAGCATTACGTGTCATGGTCCAGAGAAATACCACGAAGTTTACAGTGATACAGATTGAGATTCCAGCGCAGGCTGATAAAGTTCCGCTGATGATGATTCGGGCTGAGTGATACCCATAATTTCATTCATTGCATAAACGTATTTCTTCAATACAATTACATCGCTGAATTCTGTCTCCATTTTCTGCCTGCCATTCAATCCCATAATTTGCCTTTCTGAAACCGGCAAGTCCATCATCATTTTCATTTTTGCTGCAAGGTCCTCTGCATTTTGTAATTCGCAAAGTAACCCATTCACACCATGCTCTACCACTTGCCTGCAACCGGCTACATTGGTAGTTACAATGGGTTTAGCTAAACAAGCTGCTTCCATTAATGAACGGGGAGATCCCTCACGATAGGACGGAAGTACCACGCAATCTGCACTATTCACATATGGACGTACATCATCTGTTTTGCCTAGATATTCGATAACACCTTCCTTTATCCATCCTTCAATTACATCGAGCTGAATACCACGCTTGTGCTGCGGATCTTTTGCACCAAGCAATTGAAATTTTGCCTCTACTCCCTGCTTTTTAAGGATGCGAATAGCTTCAACAAATTCCATGATCCCCTTATCCAGGATAAGGCGTGAAACCAATAGAAATGTAAACACTTTATTTCCTTTGAAAGGAACGGGATTAAATTGCGATACATCAATACCAGAGCCAGGTAATAACTCAACCTTATCTGAAGCAATAAGTTTGCTATCAATAAAAAGTTTCATGTCTTCCGGGTTTTGAAAAAAAACCTTCTTCGGAAAGCGAAATGAAATTTTATAGAGCTTTTTTGCTATCGTTGATACAATCCCTTCTTTCAGAAACACGGTGCCCAGTCCACACACATTATTAATGACAGGAATACCTAATAATGCAGCGGCCAATGTGCCATAAACATTTGGCTTGATTGTGTAGTGCAGAATCACATCTGGCTTTATGCGGTAATAAATGCTCCCCAATTCAGCGATCAGTGCGGTATCTTTTATAAGATTTGCCCCGCGACTGTCCATGTATACATTATGATGTTTGCATCCTGCCGCTGTAAGAAAAGCGGTATAGTCATCAACCGGAGCAATAGTGTGCACCTCATGACCCTCGTCCAATAATGCTTTTACAAAATTCATCCTGAAATTATGGATGTTCCAGGAAGTGTTTAGGACTATGGCCACTTTCATATTGTGCAGGAGGTTAGTCCGTCCTAATCGACAAAAATGAGGCCCAGCCACCAATACAGCGAAATTCTCTCAATTAAGAGGTTTTTAAAACCTGAGTAAGCAACTTTTTTCCCAGATGTGGAACGGATCGGGAAACTCCTCAGAAATTTAATAGACACGATGGCCGTTCGGTGACGGACGCAGGCGTTCCAAACTGAACGAGATTCCTTTTCAAAGTGCAGAATTCTGCCTAATTAAACCCATTTTAACTGGCACATTTGTTGGCATCCGGTTACATACTTATGATAAAGAATTACCTGCTCATCACCTTCCGCAGTTTGCTGAAAAACAAGGTCTTCATTCTCATCAATGTATTTGGGATGGGGGTCGCCATAGCCTGCTGTATTGTTGGATACCTGGCGATGGAGTATGATTCAGATTTCGATGCCATTCATAAGAATGGATTAAATGTTTATCGCATTAGTGCAGTTCGTGAATTCGATGGCAAGCTCACCCGATTCGGTCATGCACCATTGGCTTTAGGTGAAATCTCAGATAAAACTTTTACTGATGTTGATGGGTCCTCACGTTATGTGAGATCATGGTCAAATTTTAAACGCGACAACGATCTCTTTGCTGCAAATCTTTCTTACGTTGATCCTGATTTTTTTCAGTTGTTTTCTTTTGAGTTCCTTTCAGGTACTCCTTCTG
>JBGATZ010000024.1:6595-21036 GCA_044228905.1 Cyclobacteriaceae bacterium
CAAAACAAGTGTTTTCATAAGTGAAGCAATGGCGGTTCGCTTATTTACGTCACCACAACAGGCTTTGGGAAAAACAATCACCCAGGTATACAGCAATGAATTGAAGGAAGTAAAAATCGCAGGAGTATTCAAAGATCCACCTATGAACTCCAGTTTCTACAGAAACGAAGGATCTTCTTATATGAATTTTGCAAACGGAAAAGATGAAGACAAAACATTAACCGACAATAATTGGAAGAGGGAAGCCTCGATCTTTCTATTGATCACCAATCCTTCGCGTGTGAGTAGTGTTCACCGGCAGCTGCAATCCTACATGATTAACATCAATAAAGTACGTGAAGACTTCCAGGTAAAAGAATTTGCGCTGGATTCTTTTGCAACGATGGCGCATCAGGATCGTGCGGGCGATGTGCAGATCGACACCTCGCCTGCTCCTCCCTCCTCAGCTGTAGTGGGCTCTATGATTATGGGTGTATTGATTTTATTAATCGCCTGCTTCAATCTTACAAACACAGCAATCGCCATTTCGTCACGCAGGTTAAAAGAAATTGGCATTCGTAAGGTGATGGGGAGCGTACGTATTCAATTAATCATCCAATTCATAGCGGAAACAACTATGGTTTGTTTCCTTGCTTTACTGGTTGGGCTTGGCCTGGCAGATTTACTAATACAGGGGTGGAATCTGATGACTGCAAACAACATCCATCTTACCCCTCATTACTCTCCTGAGTTTATCCTTTTTCTGTTGGGAATATTGCTATTTACAGGAGTTCTCGCGGGAAGCTACCCCGCATTTTACATCAGCAAGTTCAATCCGGTTAATATTCTCAAGGGCAAGCTGCAGTTTGGTGGCACAAACTTCTTCACGAGAACATTACTTGGATTACAGTTCGCCATCTCCATGATCACGATTGTAAGTGCTATTGGCTTTCTTCAAAACGCTAACTATCAACGTGAATATGATCTGGGCTTTGATATACGAGGATCCATCATTGCCTGGGTAGACAACAAAAATGAATTCGATGCTTATCGTAACGCACTCCAGGAAAACCCGGAAATCATTTCTATTGCCGGAGCAAGCAGTGGAATTTTTGCGACCAAAGCGCACGAAGCGGTAAAGTTTGAATCAAAACAAGCTGAGGTTGATATCATTGCCGTGGGTGACAACTATTTGAACACAATGGATCTGAAACTCACCGATGGCCGTGACTTCATAAAAGATTCTGAAACGGATCAGAAAGAATCAATCATCATTACTCAAAAGATGGCTGATCTTTTCGGATGGAAAGAACCTATTGGAAAAGAAGTGGTTTGGAAAGATTCCGTAAAGCTTTTCGTTGTTGGTGTAGTAAAAGATGTTTATACACAGGGATTATGGAAAGAAATGGAGCCAATGATGATTCGTTATGTGCTACCGGAGCAATACACTCAAATTGTAATAAGCACCGAAGCAAATATGGTAGCTTCAGTAAATGCGTTCATGAATAAGCAATGGAATCAAATTTTTCCCAATCGTTTATACAATGGATATATGTTATCCTCACACATGCAACGTGTAGATGATCTGGGGATGAGTATTGTATATGGATATGGATTTTTGGGTGCTGTGGCACTGTTGCTTTCTGTAACCGGGTTATTCAGCCTTGTGTCATTAAACATTGTAAAGCGAATGAAAGAGATCGGTGTACGAAAAGTATTGGGTGCCTCTATTCAGAATATCATGCGAGTGATTAATACAGAGTTTATTATCATTCTGGTGATTGCTTCAGTGGTCGGATCATGGGCAGGTTTTACGTGGTCAACTGTAATCATGGGCACGATCTGGAAGTATTACCAGGGCGTGAATGTGATGACGTTTGTCATCGCTATCAGCATCCTGTTTATCATCTCCGCCATCACGATAGGATACAAAGTATTCGCTGTCGCCAATATGAATCCTGTGAAGACGCTAAGGGATGAGTAAGTGGTATTTTAGAGATTTATTTCTTTCTGTTGAGTAACTGCAGAAAAACGTAGGCCATCTTTTCTTCACTTGGCGTAATATAAACTTCGTAGACGGCCTTCAGAAAATAATCAGAATAAAAATCCTTATCAGGGTTCTTTTCCTTTGGTATCCAGTACGGAATACAGGAAAATAAATGATATTGGTTGTCCCGCACATCAAACACAATGATCAGGCTAATATTGTCCTCTGCACCATTGTCACAGAAAAGAAATGCAGGAAAATCCAATAGCTCAGTTTGCTTTAATTCAGGAATTAAATTCGCATCAAAATATTCATACTTCACTACGCGCGTAAGCGGATTCACTTGTACAAGCAATTGTTGAATCAGCTCGAGTTTATTTTGAACTGCCAAATACGGAATGTGCGCATCGGAAAAAGAAGAGATGGGGAGCCACTGCTGAGATCTTAGCTCCAAATAATACAATGCGGGTTTTGCAATGGTCAATTTATAGTTGAAATAAGAATAGCCCGGTACAAAATAACCCGTATAGAAGTAGTGTAGTTTGAGTTCATGGCAATACTGAATCTTCAGATAAATCAGGTATTTACCCAGACTATGCTTCTTATACTGTGGGTCGTAGAAAGAAACAATACCTTCCGCACTTATCTCTCCAACATCAAAAAACCCACACGCTATTAACTTCTCACCATCATAGAGTGCAACTTCATAGGTAGAATAAATTGAGCTCGTTCCGGCTTTACCAAATAATAAATGGTGAAGTGAATCTGAGGTTTGAAAAGGAAGCGATTGCTTGTAATTCGCATAAAGCTCTTCCTTCTCTGTATTGATAACAGCTTGCCGAACAACCGCTCTGAATTTTGAATTATGCTTTGCTAGTTTTACATGGGTACTATCCGTGACATATTCCTTTAATGCAATGCGTAACCATATCGTGCTATACACATCGCTTTCAAAACGAATGAAGTTTGTGGTAAAAATCGTTTGCCCCATTCTGAACCAACCCTTTTCCAGGTAAGCATCCAGTTGTTGAGGTGTTAATTGTTCAGGTGAGTGCGCTTCAGCAAACATGAAAGCGCAAGATAAATTTCTTCAACGTGATTAATACTATGGGTTTTCAAAAAATGAAAAGCAAATTCTTCGTTAAACCATATAGCATCACTCTGTTATTACCAATCGTATTGTAAAAGGTATTTTTTTTAACGGCTTCTCTCCCTGATGAACCTTCTCAGCCGCTATTTTATCAATTACATCTAAGCCCTCAACCACTTCACCAAATACAGTGTAATTTCCATCTAATGAAATATCACCACCTATGGTAGTGTATGCTTCTCGCTGTTCTGGCGTAAACTTCATTCCGTTCTGTGTTTCTTCAAACTCGAGATCCTGCTCGGTATGCCGTTGGCCCTGCACGATATAGAATTCAGTAGGTGAAGATGCCTTATCCGGATTTCCCTCATCAAAGCGCGCCATAGCCAGTGCTCCGCGTTTATGAAAATGACCCGCACTCATCTCTGAGGGCACCAGATAGTCCAATTCTTTATCTACTACACCTCCCTGAATCATAAAATAATTGACAATCCGGTAAAACTCGCTTTCTCTATAATAATCTTCATTGATCTGCTTGATAAAGTTAGCTCGATGCAAAGGAGTATCTTCATAAAGTCTGATTTTCATGTTACCAAAAGAGGTTTCAATGATCACTTCATTGCCTTTGTGTGATTGGCCATAACTGGTTAATACCTCCCTTGCGTTTTCTTTGGTAACCGTGATGATTTCTTTTTTCTTTTCATTGCAACCCAAAACGATCAGGGCGAATGATAATAGCGTTAAAATTCTGTACATATCTTTGTCTTCTCTTCAGCAAAGATAATTCTTCATCTGACTAAATCTTATTCAAACCCAAGGCTTTAAATGTTTGTGGCCCGGCAATGCCATCAATAGTCAGCTTCCTGCTTTTTTGAAATGATTTCAATGCAGCTACCGTTGATGCACCAAATACCCCATCCTCAATCAACACCGGTTTTATTTTTTTCTTATTCAACGCGCGTTGTAATGCAATGACAGCAGCTCCCGAATCGCCTTTCTTCAGAAAGGCGCCATTGACGGTTTTCTTATCAATTGTTGCTGCGCGATGCAATTCTGCTTCCAATGCGCCTTCCATACTCGGATGTATTCTTCCCGTCTCCTCGATAGCGTGTTCACGCTGAAATTGTTTCACGATTCTTTCCGTGGCCGGGCCGAAATCTCCGTCCACTACAATTTTATAGTTCAGGTCATACAGCATTTTCTGGATGCGTGTTACACCGGCTCCTTTATCTCCTCGTCTTATTTCGGATTCAGGCATGACAATCTGGCTTTCAAATAATCCGGTATTCACAAAAGCTTTTACCGTGCTTTTACTACGCGTTCGAAGCATTACTTGTCCTCCATCACTATCATTACCAAAGGAGGTATTCCCTTCCCAGGATGAAAACGTTTTTCCTTCCACAATCCATTTCAAAAAAATGCCTGTGTGATCACAAGTACCATCTCCATTCCAATCAAACAATACAATATCACCAGGCTGAGGTGAGGTGGTAATGTTGTTGTTTCGCTTCCAATAATTAGAAGCAGATGGGCAATAGTGATATCCTTTTGGGGAATCTATCTTTCCCAGTGGATAACCAGCTTTATCATAAACCCAGCTGACAAAGATTGCACACCATGGCACGCCATTCAGATTATACCAGGTTCCATACTTCGTAAGGTTTGTACCAGGAGGAGCTTCTTTAGTTCCATTCTCGGCAGCAGCGGTATTGATAATTAATTGGCGTGACATATCGGCATTTAACTAATCCAATCTGGTCAATGGCAAGTTATACTTCGTTATATACTGTCTCGGTATGCCAAGACGATTCACAGAACTTATCATAAATGCATGTATCCATCGCTTGTGTGCATAATAATAATAGACACTCAGGAAAAATATCTTGCCTAAGAGACAGATTAAAAACACGATATTTTTATGTATAGCGGGGTTTCCCATTTCTGCAATTTGAAAGTTACCAAAAATAGGTTGAACGGTTGCATACAGAGGCAAGAGAAAGACCATTAATCCTCTTATGTATTTCTTTGCATTTATATTCGGATTGCCATTTACATCCAGGTCCCACGCATTAGTTAAGACATACTCCATAGAAATAAACCGGGCGAATAAAAGACCCATTGCCAATCCGTTTAAGATTCCAATGAGCAGGCTAAAATTATTGGTAAGCTTGGTGGTCTCATGAGAGTCGAGACCCAAAACCTGTGTTCTGGTAAAGAGTAAATAAATGAATACCAACATCACCGTAAATATCAGGGCATCCATGAAATAGTGATTCGAACGATTCTCTTCATCAAGCGTCTTATAGTACAATACTTTAAAAGACAGATAGATAAACACCGAGCTTAAAAAATTAAACAGGTTTGTCAACTCAATAAGCACAAGGTTGTCTTTCAATGAGGGAAGTATAGACTGAAGGAAATAGCAGAAATACACAACAATAAGACAGCCCGCATAACCTAATATATTGTTGTTCAGCTGACGCATAATCAGATTCACTCTTTTCAGTATGGCCTTCTCAGACACATCCAATTCAACATCTGGTTTTGCAATCAAAATCGGAACCTGAATAGACAGCAAACAGAAAACAACAACGATGATTAAATTTAAAAAAGTGGCAAACGGCTCAACATCTTTTATGGTCAGGGAGTAACCATTCTCAACCAACAATTTTACAGCAGCACCTATTGCGGTTAGTGCTGCAACCAGTCCGCCTGCCACAGTGATCCAATTGAATATTCTTTTCATCGCAAAAGAATTCTGCATTCTCACTACTATTACAATAATTCAAGAAAGTCAGGCGGTCCAGGAGTCAGTCAGCCCATCAATGGAATCAATAATAGCCTGCGGGTTTTTACTTAAGATAGCCGCTCCTAAAGTGACTACTGAAGCCGCAACATTGATTGCCTTCTGAATATCGGTGAGCTGTTTGTACGTGCGCTTCATTTGATTCGCAATTCGCTCAATTGAAAGAAGTGAATTCTGAGCGTCATCCATAACCAAAACAGCAGCCATTGAGTACAGATCATCACAATAGTTAAGGATAGACCAATGCATGTCCTTGATCTTCTGATTCTGTGCTCTTGACAAGGTGTCATAATTGGCATAACGAAAATCTCCTACAGATTGGGCAATCGCCAGAAAATTATTTGCAAGTTCAGAAACCTGCGCAGATGTTAAACGTGGCATATTAGTTATGTTTTAATTTGTTATACTCTGAAATTATGTCCTGGATATCACTGGCATATTGCGCAAGAAGTGCTTTAATCTCCGCTTTACTGAGCTTATCGATATTCACGCTCAGATCATGATGACCAGTTTTTACTTTATCAAGCACACTTGAGTAAGCCGTAAGCTGTTTTTGCTGAATTTCAATTTTAGAAAGTCGACTATAATACTCCCTTACTGCCAATGCGCGATCCCATGGAGCGAGAGCGGGATCTTTGACCAGATCGAAATAGTAAGTCTTAATTCGCTGTTTTTTTACTTCCAGCTTTTGGTAAAGATTAGTCTTTATGTTAGTCTTAAGGAGTTCAGTGAGTATCTTAATAGATTCGTTTGCTCCGGTGACATACTCCTTTATTTTCTTTTTCCTGTACCCATCAGTAAATGCTTTAAGAAGTATCTTTGAAATTTTTGAGTAGGCTTCCGCGTCTTCCTTCTTTATTACTACCGATCCAAAATTACCCTCTGTTATTGCATTTAGTAATGGATCCATCTTATAATCGGTCAGTGCGTTGTCCGATAACTTAGCCAAACCATCATAGTAAGCTTTGATGGTGTTATAAATACGCAGTGTTACTTCGTCAGCCTTTTCATCAAGTGTGCAGTTGCACTGTGGGGAAGTAATGTCGAGCGCATTAATTCTCTCATCAAGGCAATTATCAATACAGCTTTGTGTAAAACTATATTCAAGTTTTTCGTATAGCTTAATGCTCTCGAGAGAGGATTTTGAAAGATCGTTTACCCTCTTCAGGTTTACGCACGAGGTAAGACTGACAGAGAACACGGTGACTAAAAAAGGATTATCTTTTTCATTATGGATTATTTTTTGGTTTGTTGTTTCTTAGGTAACCTTAAAGATGAATTAAATACTTACGGTTAGTTTGTCTCTTTCGGTGGTTTATTCCCTACCGCGCGGATAATTTTAGACTTTATTTAAGAGATCAAACCAGTAATTAGAACCAAGCTGAAGCGCAAAGGCCGTGATAAGTACGCCCATCATTTTCTACAATAATTTTGACCAATGAGAAGTGCTGTTATTGTGCCCCCACCACTGCTGTTGAAAATCATACAGATCAGTATAACCGAAATTGTAAGAGGAGTTCTCCTTCATAAGGAGTACCATACTCTTAAATTCCTTTCCCTTTTGAATGAATGTTTCGTTCGTGATCACGAATGAGGTGTCTGCATTCAAAGTCACTCTTTGAATTACTATTTTTTCTCCACCTTTGTCACGAATGGATACTACCGTTGTCAGAGAGGAGTCCTTGCTTGTTGTAATCGAAGGTAGTAATGCTGAAATCTTTTGCGCAGCCTCTTGTAATGCTTCCTTATCGCTTAGTGCATCATTTGTGATTTTTATTGTGTCAAGATTTAAAACAATGGATAGCAGACAAGCCAAAACAAAAAGGATAAGCCGGATTCTTTTCTTATACCATCCTGTAGCACGATCCATCGAGTTGTTATAAAATGCCTCGAGGTTTTTCTGAAATTTCTCCAGATTGCCCTCGGCCTGAGCCTCCAGATCAAGAAGCACCTGCTTAAACTGAGCAGGCAGAGAAGAGGAAGAGATGGATGAACGTAGTTTGCCCTGAGTAAAATCGGCACTACCCAGATTCTCAATCACGGCAAGCACAAAATTCAAAGCCGGAATGTATGCAGGATACCGTTCGCTTCTCCGCATTAGTGACTGGATATGAGGACTCTTTAAAAGGCGATCTTTAACAAATACCGGCCATGCAGAATCAAAAAGTAATCCTTCCAAAACATAACGCAAATGTTTCTGACGTAAGCGAAGAGTACCTGCAATAGCTTCATTTATCGAAGAAAGAATGAGGCTGCCGATGAAATAGGTGAACGACAAAAGGATTATTAAATCCAGGATTGGGGAGTCAAACATCTTAGTTCAATTTATGTTTAGGAATAGCTGTGCCTCCAGGCCTCCCCACGGCTCTCACACCAACATCTATTGGCCAGCATTAATGAATCGAATCTACAGGCAGATTAATGACAGGGAAACAGAGACTTAGAAAATGGCAGGATAGAATTAGATTCCGGAGATCCTAATTAGAATACGGTTAGCCGGGTGTTGTGTACTTTTTCTTTCTTTCGATTACAAATCCCCAAACCAAAATCAAATTACTAACGATATTAATGATGTTTCTCAGGTACCAGAGATTAACACCAAACTGAGTATTCAGAAAGTACATAAAAAAGAATGTAC
This sequence comes from Cyclobacteriaceae bacterium, assembly GCA_044228905.1. Classification (GTDB taxonomy): domain Bacteria; phylum Bacteroidota; class Bacteroidia; order Cytophagales; family Cyclobacteriaceae; genus ELB16-189. The sequence continues at coordinate 15,093 of JBGATZ010000024.1, forward strand.
AGAAGTAGTAAAAAAAAGAGCTTATCAAAAGCCAGAAAATCAATGGGTCTTTTATCGCTGCGTTGTTTTCAATCGCTCTGAGGATGCAAAATGCCAAAACGAATGAAATCATGATTTGAAAACACACCATGAAATACATAATCCCTTCGGTATAAAAAAGACAGATCACCCATAATGGAGTTACAATGATTAAAGCCTTTATAAATAATTATCCCGTTTTTCCCTGTAAGTAATCTCCAACAAACCAAAAATAGAAGACACATTCGACTAGAATGTAGAAAGAACGAACATGAAGATTTGCTGAGCCATGTCCGTTTAAAAACGCATACCAACCGAAAAGGTCAACCAGAAATCCTACTATAAGAAAATATATATATATACTCTGAGATTCAGGGAGATCCTTCTATAGATCATTGTTCCCATAAGAATTGGGAACGCCACTGAAAGCGTTGATATTACTTGAAAAACGTAAAACACCTGATTACTTATGCTCATAGTTATCATAAACCACAAACACCGTGTTAAGCGATCGGTGGTGGTGGTGGCCAGGAATGCTGAAGAATTACAGTCGATGCTTTGTCGTTAAATATATTTTGTCCATTACTGTCAACCGGCACTAATATTATTCTTATCCGATTTGAGGTGATAAATTTCGCATCATAGCCAAAATAGTATCTGACGAACTGTATATCGGGTTGATTTAAGAATTGCTGAACATCTCCGGACTTTTCATTTTCAAAGAAAGCAAATGGATACTTATTAAATTTTCCATTAGCATCATCAGGCCCACGATCATTGAAATTTTGCACGTATTGCATTACGTCCCTTCGTGGAACCACTACGTCATTATATTGAGAAGGATCAAGTTGATGATTACTCAGCAGGTATCCCACATTTTCCTCATTATAACTAAATGAAGACATCGGCATCATCAATTCTCTCATATCCGGATACCTCGGAACCGGGTTTGTTTCATAACTATCATTTTGCTCGAATGCCAAAAAGAAGCTAGGTAAAGAATTCAACTCAAATTCATTCCAGCAAAACCAGGCCATGTTCCCGTTGTATAGCTCCGGTGGCTGAATAAGCATTGCCATCTTTAGCTTAAAAATGGATGCTATTTTCGGGCGTCCAAAAAGCGAGATCTTATTTATCGTACCTCCCATAGCCTTTGAGGTAGCAACGCTTTTCAGCTCCTGTTGATTTACAAAAGCTTCCACCAGGGAAATAGCCAGCTGTGTATTGATGCGATAACTCGGCATAAAAATTATCTTGTTTTATTTTACGTATTAAAAATGAAACTATTCAAGTCTTTACCTGATTTACCCAGTATCCTGGTAAGTTGATATTGTGCTGCCCTGGGTGATGATATAGTCACTGAATAAGAGCTCCCGGGTGGTGCATCTACAAACCAGTGAACGATATACTCTGCCCCTTCTTTCAGATCAATCGTTCCTGAGTCACTTCCTTTTAAGAATACTGTGTTATTCACAAAAAGTAAAAGTGATCCGTTTGATATAAAAGCTGAAGCTTTCATTTGCAGCATTTTCTCTTTCTTTATTTTCTCAATCTAAATTAGTCCCCGCCACTTATAGGCCATATATTAAATTGGTCAATGGGCGCTTTTGTTTAGATATCGGCTACGCCAACAAGAATTTGGCGAAGGCTTACACTCTTTTGAGCGCTCTCAAAAACTCCTCCTTTCGTCTTCTTGATACTTCCACATGACTTCCATCTGTCATCTTTACTGAACCGCCTTCCCCTTTCAGGTATTCTGATATAAAATCGAGATTAATAAGATGCGAATTGTGAACTCTGAAAAAACGATATTCCTGCAAAAGCTGCTCGCAATCCTTTAACGTCTTGGATACAATAAGTTTATTTTTGTCTACGGTGAAAAAAGTGGTGTACGTATTATCCGACTCACAACGAACTATATCTTTAACGAGCACAAAAGTGTATCCGCTAAGCGTTGGCAATGCGATGCGCACCTGATCAGAATTTGACGATCTCAGATTTTCAACAAGATTCTTAATATGATTAGCTGTTGATGATATTGTTTTCCTCTCAAGAAATTTATTAACTGCTTGTCTTAGATCTGAAAGTGCAATTGGCTTAATCAGATAATCAATTGCAGATAGTCTGAATGCCTTCACAGCATATTCCTCAAAAGAAGTTGTAAAAATAATTTCAAACGTTATGTCATTTAAAGACTGAATTATGCTGAAGGACGTATCAGGCGGAAGTAACACGTCCATAAATACTAAATCAGGTCGTGTTTTTTCTAAAAGCAAAATTGCTTCAGGCACCGTACTGGCTATTCCAATTATTCTGAACTCACCGAAATGTTCTGTCAGCAATCTTGACAGAGCCTCTTGCTCATGTTTCTGATCTTCAACAATTACAACCTTATACAGCATGATTCAATCTATGTAAGGTAATCTCAAATTCACGCGTTTGCCGGTGTGGATATGCTGTTCGTCATAAAGATCCGAGATGACAAAACTGGCGGGCTTATCATACAGTACCCTTATAACGGATAATCGCTCATTAATGAGTGACATTCCAAGTGAAGTCTTCTTCGTCAGAGTAGTAAGGTCATAATGCTCCTTATTAATATCCTGTAAAACTCCATTATCTTCTATGATACAAGAAACAATGTCGTCTTGTCGCTCTATGTCTATTTTCAACTTCCCTCCCTGCCCTTTGCGATTCAGGCCATGCCAGATTGAGTTTTCTACAAAAGGTTGAATGAGCATTGACGGTATCTGAACCGACTGCCCATCTATATTTGGGTCAACATTTATTTCATAAACAAAGCTTTGATCCATTCGTAATTGTTCGAGTTGGATATACAACTCGAGAGCAAACAAATCATCGGATAATGCAATCATTCTGGAAGAAGAAGTCTCCAGTACATGCCTGATGAGTTGGGAAAACTTAATAAGGTAATCACTTGCAAGATTAATGTCGTTGCGATGCATATAATGATGAACTGAGTTCAGACAATTGAAAATGAAATGAGGATTAATCTGAGCTCTCAATGCTTTCATTTCCATTTCGGAAATATTCAGACGCAATTCTGTTTCTTTTTGTTTAAAAAAGTTCTCTCTCTTTGTGCGGTAAAAGATGAATACAAAAAATGAAAAAGAGATCATGACAGGAATCAAGCCATACAATAAAGTGTGATTGACCTGTTCACTTTGCATTTTAAGTGAGGATGAAGCCGCTTTGCTCGTCAACAGTTTGTTGAATGACTGATCCTTTTTTTCATTATCAGAACAGGAAACAGCAGCAAACAAGAAGAAAGCAAACAAACACAACAAAAACCGATGTGTTGAAAATAAAGCCATAGTTAGAATCTATGAAGATACTCATTATCATGGGATTAACCAGAGTTCACAAATTCCCGACAAGTCCCTTTATAGGGACATTATCTCAATAGTTGATGTTCCTTCAACGATTTCTTAACCGAATCCAGTGCTACACCTGCAAGCTTACGATTCAATACCACCCACGCTCCGATTTTCACCAGCATCCTTGTCAATGGTTTGTAGTCAGCCAGGTTCATGATCAATGCATCTACCCGCTTACGAACTTTACCTCTATACGGATTTATAAATTTTTTATTCTGTACCGGCCAGTCTGTGCCTGAAGAAAAAATGGGGAGATACTTTCCATTTGTACGTGGTGCGAAGATGGGGATGATGGGATACGTGCGTTGTTCGTCAGTGGAAGAACAGAATTTTTCTTTCTCTTTTTCTGTCAATGAAGAATAGCCGGCAGAAATGAGATTAGTAGAATCAATCGGAACCGTAAAATGATCACGCAAAAATTTTTCACAGTTGGCACGACCTAAGAAGTAATCGTGAATGCGGAATTCTTTGTGAAAGAATCCGCCAAATCCACTGAATGATCCGCATGCAATTGCTTTTGCTCCCAATTCTTCGCGGGGCTCACTTCCGTCCAATTGCGGCACTTCACGAGAAGGTGCAATTAAATATTGCCCCGCAAGATTGGAATCCATCGCATCAACCAAAGCTTCCGGCTTGATTCGAACCTGGTCGATCAATGTTCCAAGTGTGCTTCCCACCACCGAAAAGAGATGATCACTGGAATTATATTCCGGAGGCAAGCTTGGGAACGGATCAATCATCAATACAGTACTCGTAAACGTATTATAATTATGATAATGATACGGATTAGTTTGTCCGGTGATTGAGATCAATACGTCACGAACTTTTTCAAACGGTTCATTATTGATCATCCCTCCATCAATATTCAACGTATCGAAGTTGCCTTTCGGCACTGGGTGATGCTAGTAATTGCTTTTAACCAGGGATTATCATTCACATGCTGTCCTTCCCGTCTCATTGTTCGTGCCTGTAAGCCAACCGGAAAGGCACCTGTTGCCATCGCAGCATCGCGTGCAATGTCTGTGGACTGACCTGTTCTGAAGTTTAACGGAGTCCATCCATCATTTTTATAGGAATCAGAATTAATCTGAAAGCAAGCGTAATCGTTATGTTTGTTGACGTAATAGAGATCCGGGTTTTTTCCACGGCTCTTAAAAGAAATATCAAACCAGAATCCACGCAGGCTGCTTAGCGTAACAAATACTTTCAACTGTTCGGCAATGTATGGCCGTTGAATCCAATGATCAGGATCGGATTTAATTGCTCTGTCTGCAATGGATCTGATGAAAGAAGAATTTAACAATGAAAGAATTTTCCCATCTCCGATGTCATCTGTATTAAGCATCAGCGGAAGCATGTCATCACTGATCAGATCAACCCAGGAATGATAAAATTTATTTTGTGGTTGTTTTTGAAATAAATTTTCCGAAGCCCCTCTTATCGGAGTAATTGGATTATTAACAGCACTTGCCGCAATGATTGAAGTCATTCCACCTGCCGAAGCTCCACCCATCACCGGAATAACTACACGATGATCAGGCACACCTGGTTCTCCTCTTCGCCTCTCCCATTCCTCCAATGCTTCAATGAGATAATCCATTACTCCGGCAGTGTATGCCCCCGCAGAAACAGCTCCTGCCATGCATAACCCGACATAAAAGGGCGGATTAGTATTCATACTCAAATGATTTTCAAAGCCTGAAAGATTGTATCTACAATCAGAATGAAGACGCTCTCCTTAAACTGATCCGCCTTTATCTTTGAAACACCTGCTTTTTTCAATGATTCCATCTGAATCAAGTCCTTCTGACTATTGATCAGCCATTCAAATTCATTCACGGTTAATGATCCGTCTTTTACCAGTTGAGTCCAGCGTTCCAGTTTTTCCTGAGTAGTATCAATGATGGATTTTGCATCCTTCTTTGCTTCTTTGATGTATTCCTTCAAAGTAGATTGGGCCAGTGCAGCTACTTCTTTTTTTAGCTGTTCGAGAATAATAGAAAAATCAGAAGCCATGATTATTTCTGTTTATTGATAAAGTTAAGAACCACGTCATCAGTCGGTTTAATTTTTTTACTTTCCAGCTCGATGATAATGTCAAAAGCATCACTAATCTGAGTTTTGCTTTCTTTCGCAAATATTTCATTCAATTTTGAGTCTGCTCTCCACTTCTTTAACAAGCCACCCAGCAAATTCTTATCGGGACTTTTCAACAAAGTCCACAACTGCGTACTGATCTCATTATTTGGGCGATGCTTTTCATACTCGTAGGTTTTTTCTATTCTTACGTTTAACTCCTCCACTTCCTTCGCGAAGTCTGCATAATTACCCGAAGATCGGTCAATCAAACTCAATGCATCTACCTTTATGGAAGTAGCTTCCACATAGGCATATTGATCAAACATAGCCGTGGTTGTGCACCCTGCAGTTAGCAATGCGAAGAAGACGAAGGGTAAAAAATAGTTTGCGAACGATTTCATCTGTTAATAATGTGAGAAGACAATGAACTTAAAGAAAAGCGAATTAAC
>JBGATZ010000025.1:0-21165 GCA_044228905.1 Cyclobacteriaceae bacterium
TGTGAGTAAGGACAAGAAAACAAAAGTAAAAGCACAAAATCTATTATAGACATGGCAAAGGGAAAGAAAAATAAAAAAGGGAATGCGCTCTTTGGAACTGCCCCCGTAATGGAGCATCCGATAGCGCAAACAGTAACAAAGGGTGGCCTTGTGTTACTGACAGCAATCGCAGCAGGTGGTGCCGGTGCAGCTTTAGGTAAGCACTCACTACTGGCAGGAATTCCGATAACGCTTATCGGCTTTCATAAAAAGAATTCATACCTCATTGCGGCAGGTCTTGGACTTACACTGAGCAACGGATTTCAAAATCAAAACAAGACTACAACAGTACAGGGAGTAGATGGATTTGATATGAAACAAATTGCTGAACAAGCCAAAGATCGTGTGGGAACGTTCTTCAAGAATTTCTCCGAGAAGCTTTACATCAGCAAAGCAGAACCAAGTGCAACAAACGGACTTGCTGGTGAGGAGCAAGTAACCTACTTCGTCAATCCATACAACAATTCGAAGGAGTTGGATATGTCAGCCATTGATAGAATCCAGGAACAGATCGCGAACATGAATGGAATGAATTCGGTGGAAGAAGTGGAAAGAGAATTCTAAAGGTGATGAGTGCAGGTGGGGTGTCGTTCTCATCGCCTTCCCTGGACTCCCCCTTTTGAAAATTTAAAATCAAAGTAAATAGTAACAAGTAAACCAAAGTAAAATTATGCTAGGAGCATTAGGACAACTCATGGAGAGTGAGTACACAAACCCAACGGAGTTGTTGGGTCTGAATGGAGAGATGGATACCGAGTTGTTAGGGTATCTGAATGCGCTGAACCCTGTGCAACGGGCAAAGGCGATGAGTAAGATTGTAAAGCGACATATTCCTTCACAGGGATCGCGTGCAGAGTTTGAGAAGTTCTTTGTGGAACTACCCAAGCACATCAAAGAGCAATTGCTTCAGGGTAAGTTGCGTCTGGCCGATCAGTTGATTTATACAATCAAGCCAATCAAAGGTGCAAAGACGATCAAGATGTTTGAGAGTCAGGACGTGAAAGAAGTGAACCTGCGTAACATCAGTAACGCCAAACTTCCCAAGAATATGGCGTTGCTCGTGTCTGGAATTTACTTGCTGCATGGTGTTGCCGACTCATTGGATATTGATGACATCAAGACAACCAAGTTTGATTCCATCGAGAACATTGGAGCACTTGCCAATGGTGAGTTCAAACTCAAGGCCAACAAAAAGCAATTGGTGAGCGATACTTCTAACCGGAAGTTTGTGACCACACAGTTTGACATGGTGCCAAAGAGTTTTTACAAACTGGCGAACCCTCGTCTGATTCATGACGATGTGGACATCGAGTTTGAAATTGAACTAGGAACCATCAAGGGTCTGGATGCAAACTCAGTTTTGTATGTAGGTCTTGAAGGAACAGCAACCATTCCTTAGTAGGTCATGGAGAAGCGTTTGGTGGATAAAATCTACACCTTCCTGGTAGATGCGGAAGGGCAACCGGTGAGCAAGAAGTTTGACCTGGATAAGAACGTCAAAGTGGTACACGGTATCATGATGAGTTCAGACAGACCGAACCTCTTGTTCTACCGAGGCTCTCAACGGATTGAACTTTCAGGAGAAGAACTTTTTCCTGAAGATTTTGAGAGCAAAATGTTTATGAGTGGAATGGCAGTAGCTCCCGACAATAAATACAAGTCGTTGGGTAATGGAGTTGTATCCGGAAACGGTGAACTGAAAATCCAATACAAGGACACGGCCAATCCAAACGCTCCCTTTGCGGCTTACAAAGTTATCGTTAGTCTTTTATGTGAGATGAAATGATAATCACAAAGACCAAACGGAGAATCATCATAGCCAAACTTGAGGTGAATAAGCTTGAGCGGTTCAAGCCATTCGAAATCAGGCTTCCGGCTAATGTGAAGAAAGTAACAGGAATACTCGTAACAACCTCAGCAACATGGGAACCGGTACCGTAAGCTTTCAAGCTAATGACAAGATGGATGTCTTCTATGTAGCACGACTAAAAGAGGAAGGAATTGAGCCATCAGACGAATCCATCATTCAAGTTGAAAACTCACAGTTTGAGAATGACAAGGCTTGGGTTACTGGAAATGTGCCGAAGATAAAGCCTGTGCATGTTGAGGGCGATACGTCCATCATCAATGCTTGGTTCAAAGGTGAGACTTACGAAAACCCATTTATAATTACGGTCTACGTGGAGTGTGAAACGGCTGAAGAGCTTGAGGAAGTTACTGCGGATGAGGAGATAGAACAGGATAAGAGTGAGCGGAATGATTTCCTGGAACCAGTGGAGATAAACTTATGACCGAACAATTCATTCTGGAGTTTGCGCCTTTGCGATTAAAACAACAAGGCTATTCGAAGTACCATCTCCGCCATAGGGATTTCATCATCGAGGCGGGTACTACAATTACCATCCCTGCCCACAATGAAATGTTTTTCATCATTGATGAGCCTCCTGGACTTGTGGTAGACTCTGACTATGGAATGTACGACTCGACAGACGATCCCATTCCAGAGAGCATCCACATTCACAGAGGTGAAATCAAGATCACGAACCCAGGAGCTGCAAAGCGAAGAATAAAATTTATACAAGCAATCATAGTGAACTGATAGGATTATGGCACTACCGAACAAAGAGAAATACGAACAGAAAAAAATTGACAATCTTTTGCAATACCTGCGACTCTACCATGACAAAGGACAACCCATCGACTTTGAAATTCTGGTAGACGGGTTCAAGGCAGTCCGCAGAACGAGTGACCCCGATATGTTCACCATGTTTGAAAGCTTCGTGACTGCGGATACACGCTCTATTGAAGTGCTTCTATTTACAGGTAGTAGCAACAACAACGAAAAACGAATCTTCTACTTCGGAGAACCACAAAAGGATGGCTTATCCGGAGTGGACGTGAAGAACATTGTGGATGAAGAAGTGCAACGCAAGCTTCGAGAAAAGGAGTACGATGAACTCAAGGACGAAAACAAAAAACTGCAACAACACATAGCCGATCTGGAGAGCGAGGTAGATGAGTTGGAGAAACAAAATGCCAGGCTGGAAATGAAGCAATCACCTTTGAACAGTTTCTTGGGTGATGTTGGGTCAAGTCTGGTGGAGAGCTTCATCAAACGAAATCCCAAACTCATGTCCGCCTTTCCAGGTGGCGAGGCACTTGCTGGTTTATTACAATCGAGCAATGATGAACCGGCAGAGGAACAAACGCCTGAATCTGAGGTGAGCTTTAAACCGAAGTCTTCTTCCTCTCCTTCTCTGAGCGAAGATGAACAGGCGGCCATTCAGTTTGTCAATCAGCTGAAGTCACAATTCAGCAAGGAGGAATTTGAACGAGTGCTTCATATCCTTCAAACCCTTGCCGATGACAAGAGCAAGATCGACCTGATCATGAATCATGTAAACATTAAACAATCATAATCTATGAACAAGTACAGTTTTGAAGTGAGCATTGAGGCGCAAACGCAAGGTGAGGCAGAAGTAAAACTGGCAGCAGCATCGACCTTGATGCAGAAGTTAAAGGCACGCGAAATCGCCAAGCTTGCCGATGTGGTAAAGAATGATCCGATGAAGACTTCCATAGCCAAGAAAGCTCTGGGTCTTTAAAAAAGAGAGAGGAAAAGGTAACGCATGAATGCAGACGCACAGAAGATTCAAAACCTTAAGACCGTAGTGATCTACTCGACACTTGGTCTTGGCACTGCTACCGGATTGTTTTTTCTGGCGCGTCACTTTTATAAAAAGACCAGAGCGAACATATCGCAGAAGCATAGTCTTGAAGTAGGCGATCCGGCAACTTTTGCGAAGCAATTGAAAATGGCTTTTGATAATGACAACTACGCAGGTTGGGGAACGAATGAAAAAATGGTGATTCAGGTATTCAATGAAATGCCATCCAAAAGCATGTACGCAAAGGTACAGAAGGAGTATGCCAACCTCTACGGTAGAAGTCTGAATGCCGACCTGGAAGAAGAGTTGAGCAGTGACGAATACAACGAACTGATAAGAGTTTTAAATGCAAAGAAGTAATGGCTAAGAAGGCATCGAAGGGACGTAAGAAAGCGAAGGCAAAAAAGCCACAGGCAAAGAAGGCGGCAATTTCTAAGAAGGCTGCGCAGGGAAAAAAGAAGGGTGTAAAGCCCGCAAAGGTTTTCATCTATGCTCTTGCCTTAGCTGCACTTGGAGGCGGTGGATACCTGGTGTATGACCGGATGAAGAAGAAGAAAACGATGGAGCAAAATCAAATACCATCCGAAGCTAATTCAGACACGATCATAATCAACAATACACTGCCTACTTCGTATGCTTCCTTTACTTCTCGTATGCTCTCCTCGGCAAGTGACAAGTTTCCTCTGAAAAGAGGAAGCAGGGGTTCGCGTGTCACCATGCTTCAGCAGGCATTATTGAAGACCTCGCCCGGTATTTCCATTGATGGTCAATTTGGTCCACAAACTGCCGGAGCATTGAAGTCAGCAGGGTTTCCGGAGGTCGTAGATGAAATGCTGTTCAATAAGATCACAGGTGCTTCAGGCGGATCACTCACAGTGATATTCAATCCAGCGGCATTGGCAAGTAATCTCTATACTGGAGCGCAATCGAAAAATCTGGAGCAAGTCATGAGTGTGTTAAATCAACTCAAAACGGCTTCAGACTACTCATCGGTAAACGAGTACTACAAAAAGCAAAGTTTCATTTCCAGAACAATCGTCACTGACTTATTGGACTATGCTTTCAAAAGTAATGAGGCAGCAAAGACGCAGATAAGAAATGAATTCCTGCGCATGGGTTTAAAGGTGAGCAGCACAGGCACGTGGAGCTTGCAGGGGATCAGGCTCTATAAAGACCTCATCACCATCCGGGAAACCGTAGTGACGGACGCACAAAATAACCGGATACCCGTGCGCAGGAATACGATACTCGGAGACGAATTGGAAGTATCGAACGGAATGACCTGGTTCAAATCGGTTGATAACAGCATTCTGAAAGTCCCCACCCAGGACGTCAAGTACACTTAAACAATTATTTACAATGGCGAAGTTTGAAAATTTCGCAGGCAAGCTCCTGCGATTAGAGGGAGGGTATGTGAATCATCCATTGGACAATGGGCATGACAAGGATGGCGATGGAGACATTGATGCAGAAGACATCAAGAAGCTAAGTGAGAGCGATGCACGTTACATCGCGAAGAAAATCTTTTGGGACTACTTCCTTGCAGATCTCATTTTAAATCAGTCGATGGCAGAGTTCATCGTTGATTGGGGCTACAATTCAGGAAGGAAGACGGTAGCCAAAATTGTTCAACGACTTGTGAAAGTTACGATCGATGGAATTGTCGGCCCTCAAACTGTAACCGCGATCAATTGTGCGGATCAGGAAATGCTGTTCAATACTTTAAAGATTGAACGCAAGGTTTTCCTGAACAACATCATCAAGCGTAAGCCCGACCAGATTGTCTTTTATGACGGATGGATGAATCGCGTCAACTCATTCAATTACAAGGCCGCTTAGAAAAAGTGAAACTCTAAAGTAAAAAACACATGCTATCTCGCGTCAAAGAAATATTGAAGGAATTCGGCTTCACCCTCTATACGAAACCGTATCAGCTAAATATTGTCGGGTTGCGAAGCAAGAATGTAAACTCAAATAGCTTTGATGACGAGATACACGTGTTTTACACCAAGCCTGATGGAAAGTGGAACTACCATATCTTCCCTGCTACTACTGACCCCGGAACATTCTGGTTGAACAATCCCACATACCCGCAAGGCACGGCAATACTTGCACAAGGTCAGAACCGGAATGCTTATTCGATAGGACTTCATCGCGGAAAGTATGAAGCCCTTGTCCAGGTGAAACCGGTGACCGTTATCCGGGACTATGATAGAGACGCAATCCTTGACTTCAAAAATGGTTCAAAAGAGACCGGAAATTTCGGCATCAACATTCATCGAGCCGAAAGTACTGGATCAACCAAATTTATTGATCAGTATTCCGCAGGCTGCCAGGTATTCAAAGATGCCGATGACTTCTATGCGTTTATGCAGCTCTGCAAGCTTCACGCAAAACTTTACGGAAATTCATTCAGCTATACGCTGGTAGATTTCAGATCACTAAGGCGAATCACGCTGAAGCGGGTGATCACCGCCACAACCATTTTTGCGGCTATTGCATTAGGGTGGGTATTTAAACCAAACATCAATAGGTAATGGAAGGACTTACTCCGCCTTTTTATTCAAGAACGGATGAGCTTCTGTACAAAATCTACTTAAAGCTCAACGGAGAGAGTATGCCCGGAGTGACCCTAAACGATATCAACACACTCTCCAAGCTGAACGCTATTCTTCAGGACGGAGATCTTGTGAGTCAACAACACTTTAGTGATTCCATTATGGCCTTGAAAGGCAACGTGCCGGTAAGTGCCAATACCCTGGAGAAACTCTATAATATTATTCAGGGAATGCAGACCCTCAAACGGGAGGACATTGACACTTTGGAAGAGCTAAATGCGATTCTCACGGATGCAGACCTGGTTAGGATTCAGGATTTAGCCGATGCTTTAGTGGCGCTCAACCTTAAACAGCGGAGCTATCAATTTTACTTTCCAGATAGTCATTGGGATGATGACCACAATCAGAGTTTACGAAGGGACCGGTTTGTACTGCGCGGCAAGATCAATTCATTGGCCGAAGACTTCACCAACGCTCTATCGGTAGTCTCGTACAAAACTCGCATTGATACATCGAGTTCTTGGGCTTATCATTTGAACCTTACGGCCCTGCAAAATTGGATAAACTCAAGTGTTTCTGGTAATGAGCAAAATGGGACGCGGTATTGGATCAGGTGTATTCCTGCCTATAAATCGGGACAGGATGGTGAGGCTGCGTCAACTTTGATTTACAGTACCATCACTTAGAGCAAAAATGTACTTTTATGTTTTAGGAAGAGTCACTTGGCCAAAAAACTAATGCGTGCCTATGGAGGAGACAACTGATCTTTTTGGAATCCCTGTACCATCCACCGACAGAGTCTTTCTGACTTTCGTTGTAATACATATCGCGATTTCCCTCATTTGCGTGGTGAGTGGACTTCTTGCAATGCTTACCAACAAGGGTGGCAAAAGACATTCGCTTTATGGCAAGGTTTATTTTTGGAGCATGCTTTCGGCATTCGTTACAGTTGTTATTCTTTCCATCATGCGGTGGCCGCATAATATCCATCTACTCAGCATTGGAATCTTAGCGGCTACCTCTGCGTACTTAGGTTGGAGACTAACAAAAAATCAGAGAAAGAATTGGACTCGTCTGCATACAATTCTCATGGGATCGTCCTACATTTTTCTTTTGACGGGCTTTTATGTTGACAATGGAAAGAACCTTCCAGTCTGGAGATTGTTTCCACAATGGTTCTTTTGGGTTTTCCCTGTCGCAGTTGGCCTTCCTATCATTCTAAAAGTTTTGAAGACACACCCATTGAATAGCGCAAAATCTGACACTGATTAGTTACAGCAGGAAACTCCACTTTGAATTGGCGGACATTTCACCGTTCCGTAAGAACAAAATACGCAGCAATCACCCTGTATCGGTTTCAATACTGTTTTACAATTTTCACAATCATAGAAATACTGACACGCATCTGTTGGCATGGTCTCCTCCTTCTTAAAGCCACAGACGGGACAGGTAATGGTCGATTGCAATTCTATAACCTTTGTTTTCGCCTCCATATTACAATGACTTTGTTATAAACTCCAGCCGTTCAGTCAATTTGCTGCCGCAAAAATATTTTGTTTGATCAACCCAGGTTCTTGACGGCCCAAGTTGATGAGCATATTCAAAAGGACGAGGCAAAGTTTTGTTCCATTTAGAATCCTTGTCAAAGAACATGTAAATATCCCAGGCTTGCGCTCCGGAAGGATTGATTGCTTTCGCTGCAACATCTCCAAATTTGTTTTCCGCATCATAAAATTGCACGATATTCTTGTTCTTAAAAAGTGAGGCTGCACGGAAAGCAGTGTTCTCTTTATCGCTCTGTAGCATGTTAGTCCATACTATTATTACCGACAGGTCTTTCTTTGCCATATTCTCTATGATTGCCTGTTGCACAGACTCGGCACCTTGCAGACACCACTTGCATGTTGAAGAAAGTATTGCAACGAATTTTGTCTTTTTGGGATACTGATTGAATGTTTTCTGAATCTGACTTACATCCTTCAAAACAATCAAGTCCTTATTCACTTCTTTGGGAAGATCTCCCGTTGGGATCTGACAGGAGCTTGCAGTGCAGTTTTCCTTACCCTGCAACAATGCGCTGGAAGGGACACCTTCTACTTTGTAGCCAGTGCTGTTGATAGAAGCAATAATCTTATCCTTGTCAACCTTCTTCTCATCGTATTCAACAACTGTTGAACCCTGGTCATAAGATGCTTTTACAAAGGATACCCCTGGCAATTTCTTTACTTCACTTTCAATATGTAATTCACAGCTTGAGCAGGTCATACCCTTCACTGCAAGTTCAATTCTTTTGTTTTTGTCCTGGTCTTGGATAACAAGCGCAGACTCTTTATTGAAAAAGAACTTAGAGTAACTCGGAAAGGTGATCAATACCAAAGAAAAAATAGTAATGATCCCGAGAAATTTTCTTGACTGAAAGAATGAGGCCTTTGTTTCGCATCCGCACTCGTCTTCCTTCTTGGTGTTAAGTGCCTGAAACCAAGCGAAACCAAGTATTAAAACGGTTGACGAAATAAGATAAGGCCTGAAGGGCTCGATCCACGTAAATGTAGATGCGATACTACTCGTACCTGCTGCGATAGTGAGCACTGGAGTTATACAACAAAGTGAAGCTCCTAATGCCGTAAAGACGCTTAATAAAACTTGTGTTTTCATACTAACTCTAAAATTTTATTGTTTGTAATAAGTTTGAACATGGGTTTGAGAATTTCTGTATAATCAGCGTTAACCGAATAAAAGATAGTCTGTCCAGTTTTCTTTGATTCAATCAATCGTCCATCCTTAAGTTTTCGCAAGTGCTGCGAAATGGCCGACACAGTCATTCCAAGAATATCGCTGAGGTCGCACGGGCAGAGCTGTCCTTCTTCTTGTAAAAGGAATAGTATTTTTAGGCGCACTTCATTCCCGGCAAGTGCCAAGGCATTTGCAAGAATGCCGACAGACTGGTCAACGTTCTTGATCTTCTCACGGCATTCCTTGATTTGGTTAATATCGGCAAGAACCCGAATACAAGTATTAGAACTCATTGTGTAGTATTTAAGCAAGTGCTAAAATACTAAAATTCCGTAACTTTTTATCAGGGTGCACTACTATTCATAATAATGAGGATGTACCCGATGGGTCTATCGAACTGCCAGTTCGTTGAATCTCTTTAAATTTTCAATAAAATAGTTCGATATTGGTAACTTCAGGGCTACTTTAAAAATCTCTTAAGCCTTTTCGATTTTAGATTTCTGCACTGCGGGTCAGAGAGATTTCTACGAACAAAGAATTCTTCCCATAATCTCAACCAGCAGATTTTGAAACCGGGCCAAGCAGTTTAAAGTGATTAGACTGACCGAATCTCTAACCCTCTTTGCGGTAAATCCCCTCATACTTATGGAAAAATCATCAAGGCTGCATCTTTCAGTCATGAAACCTTAGCCTGCTATGATTAAACTCTACCTCACCAGCGCCTTATTCTTTCTTGTGGTGACCCTTACCGCTCAAAACCGCGAGCGCATGATAAGCGGGCAACTTAAATCGAATGATGATGGAAGTCCACTGCCGGGAGTAAATGTTCTTATTAAGGGAACAACAACAGGTATCGTGACTGACATGGATGGAAGATATTCACTTTCAGTACCAATTGGATCCGTACTGGTGTTCTCTTTCATAGGTATGCAAACGCGTGAGGTGCTGGTGACTGAGACCGGTTTGCAGCCAGTTAAAGGTGACATTCCCATCCGGATCAGATCAACGAAAGGCAATTGGAACGCATCCATTCTTCAGGATTCTACACAAGATCGGGAAGGTATTACCACGCTAACAGATACCACGCCTTCCTATCATCTTCGTAGTTCAGATTTAATTCCAACAGACATTGTATCCATTAGAAAGACCTGGTGGTCGTTGTTCAGGGATACAGGTAAGAGCTTTGTTGTTAACACAAACAATGATCAGTTCGTACCAAAAGGTCTACGTATACAATTCAATAATTCGATTGGATTTAATGAAGCCGGTAAGTTACCGCAACTTCAATCATCCTATTCGCAAGGCCGAAACAACAACAGCATCACCGCCTGGCGAGGGCCAGATCAACTCGAAACGATGAGTTGGGGTGCTCCCATCAAAACACTTGAATATGCTGATGGTCAATATGCGTATGATAGAAATGGAACTATCACCAAAGCTGGAACAGGAAACGGAAAGCCGGTTAATACCTACAACTCTTATGGCTTTTTCAGGACGGGCATAACAACCACCCATGAAATTCTGGCATGGTTTCCAGGTTTCAGCAGAAGTACTACCAGTCTGGATTTGTTGAGAAGAAACAATCAGGGAATCATTCCTAATAATGACTCCGGGGTTAATAATATATCAATTAATATGAAGAGGATCAGTTTTTCTCAGCGACTTAAAGCAGATGTGGGGTTTCTTTTCAATTCATCGGATGGCGTGTTGATGAGTCGTGGTTCAAATTTCAGCAATGTCATAGGGGCACTCATGCTTTCAGCGCCTACATTCGACATGGCTAATGGCTATAACCGTAAAAACGCTGTCAATAATTGGATGACGTATCAACTGCCTGATGGCTCTTCCCGGTCATCTGCGCCAGGACTCATTGATAATCCTTATGGACTTGTCAGCACGCTTCCGGATCAGGAACAATCGAAACGGATTTTCTCTTCTCTTGGCTTACGGTACGAGTTAAATAAGTTTCAGTTTAACCTCAATGGCTTATCAGAAAATCAAACCAGCGATATTACCTACGGAGTTCCCTCCGGATTTTCTCCTTATCCCTCTGCCCGAAGAACGGAACGGCACGAGGAAAGGGATGACAAGGGTATTAATTTTTTATCGACTTATAAATCTAATGAACTTGAAAAAACAATTTCTCTCACACTGGGGTATCAATTCAAACAGGAGAAACGAAGTGTTTTCAGACAAGATGGTTTTGGTTATACGGGTGAAAATTTCCATGCCATATCGGCCGCTGACTCGTTAAGTCTTTTTCAATTTTTCCTAACCCGGAATATTCATGAAGTATTGAGTAAGGTGGAGTATGAATATTCAGGCGTTGACATTCAGCTCAGTAATAGAAACTATTTTTCGAATACCACAAGGAAGAACTATGTAAACTTATTTCCGGCACTTATTGTAAAAGTCGATATAGATCGTTTCTGGTATGTTGACTTTTTCTCAGAGCTTAAACCGTTCGCATCCATTTCCCGAACGATTCGGGAGGCTCCTGCTCTTTTTGGCAATTCCGCCCTGCTGTCTACCCGCCTCCATTCGCAACAGTACAATCAATATTTTGAGAACCGGGAATTGGTATGGAATAGCCAATTGAGACCAGAGACAGAAGTAAAGTTTGAGACAGGGCTCCGTGCCACCACCAACTTTAATTTATCTATGGACTTCAGTTATTATAATAATACAACTTATGGATTGATACTGCCGGTGTGGAGTCTGAACCAACCCGTATTGCAGAATGTGGCTACAACGAATAACAGAGGAATCAACACTTCCCTTATCTATTCTCCCTGGTCATATAGGGATAAGGTGAATTGGGGAGTTTCGTTGAGGTGGACTAAATACAATACTGTGGTCACATCACTGGATGTGCCCGAAGAGTATGTGCCTCTGGCCGGATTTAATAACATTCAAACCGTAGTAGCGAAAGGTCAACCATTAGGCGCTATATATGGAACAAGCTATTTGAAAGATGAGAAGGGAAGAACTGTGATAGGAAATGATGGGTTCCCTATGGTGGATGGGGAACTCAAAAAAATTGGTAACTCCATTCCGCATTACCTGATTTCATTGGAGCCCTATATTTCCTTTCATAAGAGATTGAAGTTAAGTCTTATTATTGATTTCAAACAAGGTGGTCAGGTGTGGAATGGAACCAAGGCTGCATTGAATTATTCGGGAGCAAGCCAGGAAACAGCAGAACTTCGGGGCACCTCAAATTACATTTTTAATGGTGTTACAACTAATGGAGTTATCAATATTGTTCCTGTGGACTTTTATAATCCTGCGTTGCCATTGGAGAAAAATAGATGGGTACGTTATGGTTTTAGTGGCGTAGGAGAAGAGTATGTAGAAGATGCATCCTGGATCAGGTTGAATGAAATTTCACTTTCATATCGAATTTATCCAGTGGTCAATGGTGCAAAGAAAGAGGTTACCTTCTCTTTCATTGGAAAAAATCTTTTACTTATAACACCATACGCTGGTGTTGATCCGGGCACTGCCCTTTACGGTTACAGTACAGGCACAGGGTTAGACTTATTTCAACTCCTCTCTAAAGAGTTACAATTTCCTTTGCACTATTAAACTCTGAGTATCATGAAACGAACATCTATATATACCATCATTCTCATTTCTACAGCAGCTAGTCTTTTTGGCTTTCGCGTGCTCGATGAAGATTTTCTAAAATATCTTAAAACCAAGCTGACTGAGTTCAATCAACGCTATCCGGAAGAGCGGGTATATCTCCAGTTGGATAAGACGCTGTATAAGCCAGGAGAGGACATCTGGTTTAAGGCTTATATGGTTGACGGCTCAACGCTTATTCCTTCTTCTACCAGTTCGGTGATGTATGTGGAATTGATTGACCCGCGTGGCATAGTAATAAAAAAATCTGAACTATATGTTGAAGAAGGAACCACGCACGGTGATTTTGCGCTAGACAAGAGTTTGCCGGGTGGCTTGTACACGATTCGTGCATTTACCCGCTGGATGCAGAATTTTTCGCAAGAAATGTATTTCACTAAACAGATAACAGTACAAACTATAATCACTCCCCGGCTACTTCTTAAAGTTGATTTTGAAAAGAAGGCATATGGTAAAAATGATCTGGTCACAGCTCGAATTAAAGTACGAAGCCTGAAAGACGAGCCAATCGCGCTGGCAGAAATCAAAGCTCAGCTTAAACTGGATGGAAATGAATATAAAGCCCGGGAATTCCAGACTAATGCCAAGGGTGAAGCTAATATCGTATTTCAACTGCCGGATGATTTGAACACGACTGATGGTTTGCTGCAAGCGCTGGTATCCAGCGGAGGTGTAGAAGAATCCATTTCAAGATCAGTGCCCATCGTACTGAATAAAATTCGGTTGCAATTTTTTCCCGAGGGTGGGGAGTTGGTTGCCGGCTCGAATGGAAGAGTTGCTTTGGAAGCAGTTAATGAGTTCGGTAAAGGAGCTGATGTGGAAGGCATCATCACAGATGAAAGTGGACGAACCGTATCTACATTTGAAAGTTTTCACTTGGGAATGGGTGCCTTTTCATTACCAACGGAGAAGGGCCACCAGTACACGGCCAGGATAACCAGACCACAAGGGATAGATCAGGTGTACGCTTTGCCAGCTATTAAACCAGAGGGCCTGGCGTTGTCCATTCTGAAACAGACTGACTCTTCTCTCATAGTGAAGGTATTTTCCTCATCATCCACGCAAACCTATTTGGTTGGTCATGCACATAGTAAAATTTATAAGGCTGATAAACTTTCGCTTCATGAAGGATGGAATGAAGTGACGATTTCAACCAAGTCAATGCCAGTGGGTATTGCTGTATTCACTTTGTTTGGTGGAGATGGAGTGGAGACGTGCG
Organism: Cyclobacteriaceae bacterium; assembly: GCA_044228905.1. Taxonomy (GTDB): domain Bacteria; phylum Bacteroidota; class Bacteroidia; order Cytophagales; family Cyclobacteriaceae; genus ELB16-189. The sequence continues at coordinate 13,866 of JBGATZ010000025.1, forward strand.
AGCGGCTGGTCTTTATCAACAGGCATAAAACGCTTCATGTCGAACTCACCTCTGATCGCAAAGAATATTTACCAGGTGAAAAAGTGGAAGTGAACATAAAGACTTCTGACGAAACAGGTGCACCCTTGTCAGCTAATCTTTCTCTTGCTGTTGTAGATGATCAATTAATCACGGCTATAGATGACAAACAGGATAATCTGTTATCGTGGATATTGTTGGGCACTGAACTGAAAGGAAAAATAGATGAACCATCGTTCTACTTTAAAGAAGATGAGCCCAAAGCCGCGCAGGCAATGGAGTATTTGCTGATGGTCCGCGGGTGGAGAAGGTTCACCTGGAAGGAAGTATTCTCACCAACTCAAGCATTGGCATACATGCCTGAGAATGACAGAAATTTGAATGGCCTCGTACTGGATTCAAAAAGCAGGAATGCTCAGGCGGAGGTAGTGTTAATGGAATTGAGCAACCGGAAGAGAATCGCCAAATTGAAATCGGATAAGAACGGGCAATTCCTTTTCAGGAACATCGATGCATCATCACCCATGGTATTGCTTACAAAAAAACCTAATACAGTTGAAGTAAACGGAATGCGATCAACTTCTTATCAGTTATCCGACAAATACCGTAATTATAACTATAACAATCGCGGTGAAACTTACCATTGGATTAACCCAGTGATGGAAGTGAATAACCAAACAAGTAACATTCAGCAATCATCTATACCTGCCCCGGATGCTGAAGCGAATGTTGACCTGTCTGCTGATGTTGCTCAGTTATCGGAAGTAGTGGTAACCGGTTATGGAATTTCTGAAGAGAGAAAAGCGTTAGGCTACTCCACTACAAGAATTGTAAATGAATTACCAGCATCTTTGTTTGCTACTCATTCCATTGAACCACAATTAAGTGGCCGGGTATCTGGTTTAGTAATCACACAAAGTGCACAGCCCGGATCAAGTGCCAATTTACAAATCAGAGGTTTGAGTTCGCTTAGTAATCAAAGTGAACCATTGTGGGTGATTGACGGTGTTCCTATGGCGGGTAGTTTGAATGCCAACTTCAGCACAGGCTCGCAAGTAACTCCTGGAAATATCAATAGCATTTCCGTGTTGAAAGCCTCCGAGGGTACGGCATTATTTGGAAGTGCAGCTGCCAATGGCGTTATCCTCGTGGAAACAAAAACACGAGCTGACAATTCCAATTTTAATTATGTCAGGAAGAAGCCCAAATACTCCGCACTGACTATCAATCCGAGAATCTTCACCGTAGGACGTGAGTTTTATTCCGAACCTGTTAAAGAAAAAGAATCACGAGATGATTTCAAGACTACAGTTTTTTGGAAGCACACGCTGGTGACGGATAAGAATGGTCATGCGAAAATCCAGTTTTATAATACTGATGCTGTTTCTGCTTTTCGTATAACAGCCGAAGGATTCAGCGGTAATGGTTTGATTGGCAGGCAAGAAACTACGTATCACACATTACTTCCCTTTTCGTTGGATGCCCGCCTGCCGGAATATCTTGGTTATGAAGATACACTGAAACTGCCTATCCGGATTACCAACAATACCAAAGCAAAACTCAACGGTAAACTAATTGTTGAGATTCCCGATCAACTTCGCTCACCCGATCAATTGAAGCAAAGTGTTGAAGTGGAAGCAAATCAAGCCGTCACGATTCCAATTTCGATTATTCCCTCCGGCATTGAAGGAAACTTTCCGATTACCATTGCACTGGAAGGGAATGGTCATAAAGACAAAATAAATCAGCTTATCCAGATTCACCCCGTGGGATTTCCTGTGCGTGTAAGTTATTCAGGAAAGAGTATCAATAAAACGATTAATATTCCAATGAATGATATTGAGAAGGGTTCTGTTAAAGGCGAGGTTGTTTTTGTTACCGATGTGCTGGAAGACTTGTTCACCGGTGCTGAAGCCATGTTACGTGAACCACACGGATGTTTTGAACAGGTTTCTTCGAGCACCTTTCCCAACATTCTTGCATTACAATTTCTAAGAAAGACAGGCAGAAGTAATCCGGAAGTGGAAAGAAGAGCATTGAATTACATTGAATCCGGGTATAAACTGCTAAAAGGATATGAGATTAAGTCGGGTGGATTTGAATGGTTTGGGAATCCTCCGGCACATGAAGCGCTTACTGCATTTGGTTTAATTGAGTTCAAAGAAATGCAAAAAGTATTTTCAGGAGTAGATCCTGCTATGATTGAGCGCACTAAAAACTGGTTATTGAAGGAAGGAACGGTGATGGCACGTTTGATCAGCATCATGGCAAGTATGGATTTTCATCAGCGCCTGCTGAAGTGAATAATGCCTATATCGTTTACGCTTTATCAGAGACCGATGTGAGTGGGATTGAAGCAGAATACAATCACAGCCTGGCACAGGCAACAAATACACAGGACATGTATCTCGCGGCTCTTATGGCAAACGCTGCTGTCAATTACGGAAGAACAACCGATTACAATACATTGACGAATATGTTCAAAAAAGCGGTTGCAACGAATGGGCTTGGAGCATTGAAAATAAAAAGCTCAATTACTTATAGTTATGGAACCTCTCTCGCGAACGAAACCATTGCCCTGTGGACGTTGGCACTGATGAAAGACTCAAACCCGGACTATAAACTCGTTACTGATTGCCTGGAGTTCATTGGTTCAAAAAAATCCTTTGGAATGTATGGTTCCACGCAAGCCACGTACTTGTCATCAAAGGCAATTACCGGAGTATGCCTTGATTGAAGGGAAGCGCACAGATGGCGACATACAGGTGACAGTGAATCAGAATGCCCGAATCACCCAATCATTTACCAAAGCGACTCGAAAGAACGTGGTGTTTAATACATTTGATGATAAGTTGAAAGAGGGAAATAACATAATAGGAATCTCGTTCTTCAATACAACGGAGGCATTGCCTTTCTCTCTTAATCTGACGTGGAATAGCAAAACTCCAATCAGCAGTAACGAATGCAAACTGAAGATCGAAACAAGGTTGAAGCAGACAGATCTGAAACTGAATGAAACCGTACGACTCACTGTCAAACTAAGCAACATAACAGACATTGGGGTGCCCATGAGTATGGCAGTGATTGGAATTCCTGCTGGATTAAGTTTACAACCATGGCAGCTGAAGGAGTTAAAAGAGAAAAATGTTTTTGATTTCTACGAGATAATGAATGATAAGCTGGTGATTTACTATCGTGAACTGGGGCCGGCTCAAACGAAAGAAATTAATCTTGACCTTAAAGCAGATTTACCTGGCTCATTTCTATCGGCTGCAAGTTGTGCTTATTTGTATTACACAAGTGAGTTTAAGCATTGGATAGAAGGCAGTAGGGTCAGGGTAGTCAGGTAGATGAGAAGTTTTGTAATCTTCTTTTCAGTTGCTGTATCTTTTTCAGGATCCGCAGTTAAGGATATAAACCAACAAGAAAATGAAAAACTACATTTTCATCCTGATTGTGCTTTGTCTTTTTAGCTGTGGTAACGAAGATCCTGACCCCAATGATAACGCTGTTCATCTTGTCGGGTACCTGCAAAACTCCAATATGGATGGAGATGAAACAGGAGGTTATTGGAAGGATGGCGTGTTCTCGGCATTAACAAGTGGAAATATCCTTTCGCGACCGAGTTCGCTGTATGTAAGCGGATCGTCCGTTTTAATTGGTGGTATACAACGTATGGAGAACTCTATGCCTGCCGGTGTGTTCTGGCGTGATGGTGTAAAGACCGATATCGAGGGTGCCTTTGGGGAACCAATGATTGCTTCGCACAACAATAACCTATTAGGGGTGTGGAATGACATGACAACGGGTTGGGTATTTCATAAAAATGGCATTACCAAACCAATCATTGATACTGCTTACAGTTTTGCTCCAATGGCGATGAAGAACTTTGGAGAAGACATCTACACGTCAGGCTATTCATCCGGTCGACCTCCCTTACCACCTGATTATTCATCACCGGCACAGCATGCACAATACTGGAAAAATGGTCAGTTGATATTTCGTGAGGATCAGGCATCCAATGCATTGAGCATTACTCTTCATCAGAATAACATTTATATGGCAGGTTATGTTTCGGGATCAGATTTCAGTAAGGCGTGTTATTGGAAAAACGACCAGCGGGTTGATCTTACCGATGGAAGTAAAATGGCAATAGCGAAATCCATTTTTGTGACAAATGAACATGTTTATGTAGCTGGAATGATTGACAACCAGGCCGTGTATTGGAAAGATGGCGTTGCTGTTAACCTTACAAGTGAAGGCACATTTTCCATGGCCAATTCAATCGTAGCGCAGGGAGATGATCTGCACGTAGCGGGTTATGCACAAGGGCATCCTGCCTATTGGAAGAATGATGTAAAACAAGATATTGACAACCAGGACAAGATGGGTAAGATTCTTTTTGTTGTTGTAGGCTCGAATAACTAGAATATGAGAAATTGTATCCTGGCAGGATTTATACTTTGTCTTTTTGGCTGTAATGAGGATTCAAATCCTATTGCGGAGAAGATTGCAGATAGTACAATCTATATCGCATGGAGAGATGGTTATTGGAAGAATGGAGTTTATACTTCGTTAAACACTAATTCCATGAATCTGAATTCGATGTGGGTGGATGGATCATCCGTTCTGATTGGCGGTACGGTTTTCGGAGAGGGAGGCTCATGGAATGTTATCTGGAAAGATGGCAAGGAAGTGTTGAGGGGTGAAACTCCAGGGGGCGGTATGACATTGGTCGCCTCTTATAATAATAGTCTGGCGGGCAGCTGGCCACAAACGAATAAATGGATCCTGTATAGAAATGGTATTACTGGCCCGATCGAATCAGGTTCAGCAACCGCCATATTTATGACCGGAGAGGATGTTTACCTCACGGGTAACTCACATGGAAATGATTACCCATGGGGAGAGTCAGATTTTTACCCGTTAGATACATACACACAATGCTGGAGAAACGACCGATTGATCTTTAAAGAAACGGCCCACTCTTATGCAAATGCTATTTTTATTGATGGAGACGATATTTACATCGGTGGGCATTTGAACCATTATCCTTCATTGGACCGCGTAGCGTGTTATTGGAAAAACGGAGTGCGCGTGGATTTAACCGGAATGGATGATGATGCCGAAGTGAGATCACTCTTTGTAAGCAGCGGTCATGTCTATGCAGCAGGAATAATAAATGATAAGGCGGTCTGCTGGAAAGATGGGGCGACTACCTATTTGTCGGGTACTGAAAGCTCGAAAGCAAATTCAATAACAGTATTGGGAACAGATATTTATGTAGCCGGGGGAGAAGATAAGTTTCCGGCTGTCTGGAAAAATGGAGTTAAGCAAGTTCTTCCCGATCAGGAAAAGCAGGGAGACATCAAGGTCATTGTTGCTTTTTCAAATAGAGTAACAGAGAACTAATCAATCCACTATCTCTTAAATGCGATGAACTGTTTTTTATTTCTTACAGAGTGCCGATATTTCTTAAATGGAAAACGAGCAGTCTTCAGGTAATGAAAATCCGGAGAAGGAGATCCAACGGATCACTAAGAAATATTCATTGCAGAGCAAAGCCAGGGAAACTTCTGCATCTACTATTCCGGTATCTCCCGAGAAAAAACGAAAGCGGTCATTTGCCGTCCTTGGACTTATAGTGGTAGCGATTATTGCATTCTTGTACAATAATAACAGGGCTCCTATTATTTTTGCTGGTGGAGAATTAAATCTGATTGCCAATTATAAAGAACGCGACACAATTCAGATTGAAGGAGGATTAAAGAGAGTGATTCTGGATGCAGGAGTTATTTCTAAAACCAGAGACAAGAAAAAGTATGAGATCGATCGCAACTATGCTTTGGAAATCAAATCAAATGATAAACAAATAATAATTCATCCCAGGAAAGGAGAGTGGCAGACTCCATTTATCGGTATTCCTGCAGATGAACGCGAAGCAGTGGCTCCTCAAATCACTGCAATGAACGGAGAATCAATGAAGGAGAAGGGAGCAGAATTTTACTTTGCCGATTCTGTTAAAGTATTCGGAATTAAAACGGAATCTCCCAATGCAACCGCTTCTATGTCGTACATGATTACTTACAAGACAATGCCAACCGTTATCTACTTTGGCGACTGGGGTGAGGCACTTGCTATTGTTAAAATGAGGTAATCAACTACTTATTTCACCTTTTGCCTGCGTTCCATTACTTCGCGCCAGGTAGTGAGAATATATTTTTCGTCTGTAAGAAATTTCTTCAGGATTGGATCCTGCATTGCCAGCATATCACCTTTGCGTGTTTTTCCTGAATCCGTGATATATGAAAATACTTCCGAGGGTTTAGTGCAATGCATGATCACCATGGTGAGGCCGGGTTGTAGCTCTTTAATTGTTTCTACATACTTGGCAGTCGCAAATTTCTGTATATCGGCATCACTCAGGTTTTTATCGGCCGGATATTTCCAGTCGTAGCTCACATTGTGTAAATCATCCAATACGGGAAGACCTGCATCCCATATCGTTTTTCCGATTTCGTTCATTTGTGCTTTCATTTCAGGAGGAACACTTTTGCCAATCATTGTATCGTGCCCACCAGGAAACATCACTGGTATTTTATTTTCGATTCCTACTTTAATGTATCGCTTCATAAATTCGCCAGAAGCGAATAAGGTTCCCATATGTGAATCCAGGTGAGTAGGAGAGAAGCCCATTGCTTTTGCGCGTTCGAGCTGTGCTTTGATTTCTGCTTCCACTTCATCAGGAGTGGCATGAGTGATTACATCAGCCACAGATGGCCACATGGCTCCTTCGCCATCGACCAATCCAGGTGATGTTGGTTTCCCTGTCAGTGGTGCCCACCGATAGTCTTTCCACTCTGAAGTAAGTGTCAGGTGAAGCCCTGCATCTGTATTTGGATGATCTTTGAGATAATGAGCGAACCCGGGAACCCATGGACAAGGCATCATCACGCTCAATGATGTAGCTACTCCTTTTTCAATCGCCTGAATGGCACCCTGATTGGAATCCCACGACATACCTACATCGTCCACGTGGAGGATTAATACTTTCGATCCTTTCGGATAACCTAATTTCTCTGCATAGGTTTCCTGTGCAAAGGAAGAATAAGCCAGCAGCATCAGCAGGCAAAGAGTAAACTGTTTCATAGAATTGAATTTACTAAACTTTGATTTAACCGTAATAGATAATGAGATCTATTTAGGCAGGTAAGGACCTCCTGTTTCGCCCCAGCCCCATTTCGGCATGGGCTCTGATTCATTGATTGGATTGTCTGTTGTC
>JBGATZ010000026.1:0-20877 GCA_044228905.1 Cyclobacteriaceae bacterium
TACAGTGGTGGTGGAACGGATCATTGATGTGCTTTGCCTGTTGGTGATTATTGTTATTTCATTTGTACTTGAGTGGAGTAAGCTGGAGGGCTTTATTGCCACGCTTGATTTCTCGGAAATAAAAAAACTGATTTCTCCAATCACCGTTATTGTAGCCATTGTTTTAATGTCCGCTCTGACATATGGAGCATTCCTTATTATTCGAAAAAGCGAGAAGCTGAAAAAACTTTTTGATGGATTTAAGGAAGGACTGCTTGCCATTTTTCGAATGGATAAGAAAGTGCTGTTCATTTTTTATTCCATCACCATCTGGATACTCTATTTTTTAATGAGCTACTGTGCTGTACTCGCCTTTGAGCAAACCAGTCCGCTTGGCTTCAGTGCTGTGCTGACTTTGTTTGCAATAGGAGCCATTGCTATGGCTGCTCCCCTTCCTGGCGGAGCCGGATCGTACCACACTCTTGTTCCACTAGGATTAGTAATGCTTTACAATCTGAACAAAGCAGATGCTATTGCCTTTGTATTCATTTTTCATGCCTGGCAAACTATAATTGTGATTGCAGTTGGTCTTTTATCTTTGCTTGCCAGCTATGCAATTATCCGATGGAAAAATCAGCAGATAAAATAAAGTCTTTAGAAGAGGCCAGAAAAAAAGTGGCCGAATGGAAGTCAAAAGGCCAGAAAGTGGTTTTCACCAATGGATGTTTTGATCTCATCCACCTGGGTCACGTGGACTATCTTGAAAAAGCGAGAAATCTGGGTGACAAACTCGTACTTGGCCTGAACACAGATGACTCAGTTAGTCGGTTTAAAGGGCCGGAAAGACCACTTCAGGATCAGACTTCCAGAGCAAGAGTACTTGCTGCCTTTCAGTTTATTGATTTGGTGGTTTTTTTTAACGATGACACGCCTTTAGATTTGATTACTGAACTACAACCTAGCATTCTCGTTAAAGGAAGTGACTATTTGGCAGAAAATATAGTTGGCGCAGATGTTGTAAAAAGAAGCGGAGGTGAAGTAAAAACCATCGATTTTGTACCGGGGTACTCCACCACGCGAATTGTAGAAAAAATAAAGAAAACTATAAACTAAAAGACTATGGGTTTTGGCGCATTATTTATCGGTTTGTTTTTTATGCTCATTGGTTGGATGGTAAGTTCACGATTGAAGAGCAAGTTCAAAGAGTACTCTCAAACTCACTTAACTAAAGATTTGACAGGAGCAGAAATCGCAAGACTTATGCTTGCAGATAATGGCATTCGTGATGTGCAGGTAACTGCCGTAGAAGGCGAGCTTACTGATCATTACAATCCGGCAACAAAAACAGTGAACCTGAGCCAGGAAGTATATCATGGCAGAAACGCAGCAGCAACAGCCGTTGCTTCACATGAGTGTGGGCATGCAGTACAACATGCTACTGCCTACAGCATGCTTCAATTCCGTTCAGCTATGGTGCCTATTCAAAATGTCAGTGCCCAGATTCTGAATTTCATGATGATGGCAATGATGTTTGGAGCCTTTTTTGCAAGTAGTATTTTACCTGTAAAAACAGCTCTGCTTATTATCATCATCTGCTATGCGGTGTTTGCATTGTTTGCGTTAATTACACTGCCCGTTGAATTTGACGCCAGCCGCAGAGCGTTAGCTTGGATTGATCAACGCGGAATTGTAACCCGCTCGGAACATGCTATGGCAAAAGATGCTTTAAAGTGGGCTGCGATGACTTACGTAGTGGCTGCTATTGGTGCGGTGACAATGTTGGTTTATTATGTCATGATGTATCTTGGTGGTGACCGCGACTAATCAATAATATAATAATTAAGGTTTTAAAAAAGGCCGCGTCTAAACAGCGCGGCCTCTTATTTTCACAAGCTTTTATTAATTACCGGCTTCTATTCCAATCGCATCGATACGGTAAGGCTTCGCTTTCTCAAATCGCAAACTGAACTTTCCCGTCAGCTCCACTCCAGCCACTTTCATCTCTACTTTATCATCCTTCACAGTCAAAGAAGAAATTTCTCCTCCGCCAAAATCCTGATGCAATCGCTCGAACATCTCCACTTTAGCATCGAGATTATTATTAGTCCCACTGTTCTCCGTTGATTGATTGCCTCCTTGAGTATCAGCAGTACTTACTTTCGCCTTCATATTCTTGTCAATGAGAGCCTGTGTATAATTGTCTTTAATAAACGTTCTCCACTGTTCTTTGTCTGTTAGCGAAATAACACGGATCATTTCGCGTGCACGGGCCTCCATTACTTTTGCAGGATCCTGAGCCATTGTGAGGCTCGTGATCACTACCAGAAAAAAGATAAGTTTCGTCTTCATGTTGAATATGTGTTTAAGGTCATATTTAAGATGATGATTTTTCAGCGTCTCTTTTAGTTTTAATGGTTAAGGTTAATTAAAGTTAAAAGTATTCATGTGCTAAAAGATGCTCGTCACAGCATACGAATTTTAATCCTAAATGGGTCAAGAATATTTTAAACTATGTACACCGAAAATCTTTTCTCTGTATACTTGTTAATTGATTTAAGTGCCTACCCTATGAATTTTCAATTATCCGAAGAACAATTATCTGTACAGCAGGCAGCACGCGATTTTGCACAGACTGAATTACTTCCCGGGGTGATCGATCGGGATACCCATCAGAAATTTCCTGCTGAACAAATCAGGAAAATGGGGGAACTTGGTTTTATGGGTATGATGACCGATCCAAAATACAATGGAGGTGGTATGGACACGATATCATATGTACTCGCTATGGAAGAGATTTCCAAAGTTGATGCCTCCGCTTCGGTATGTATGTCGGTAAATAACTCACTGGTTTGCTGGGGCCTTGAAAAATTCGGATCGGAAGAGCAAAAAGAAAAATATTTGAAACCATTGGCTGCTCATGGAATCGGAGCATTTTGTCTATCTGAGCCGGAAGCAGGATCGGATGCAACGAGTCAACGAACTACCGCTGAAGACAAAGGAGACTATTATTTGCTTAATGGTACCAAGAACTGGATCACTAATGGAAACAGTGCGAATACATATATCGTCATCGCACAAACTAATTCTGAGTTAAAGCATAAAGGCATCAACGCGCTGATTGTTGAAAAAGGCATGGAAGGCTTTGTGATCGGAAAGAAAGAAGACAAAATGGGAATTCGTGGATCGGACACTCATTCACTAATGTTCAATGATGTGAAGGTTCCCAAAAAAAATCGCATCGGTGACGAAGGATTCGGATTTACATTTGCTATGACCACGTTAAACGGGGGCCGAATTGGTATTGCCTCACAGGCATTGGGCATTGCTGCTGGTGCATATGAGCTTGCATTAAAATATTCAAAGGAGAGAAAAGCCTTCAATAAACTTTTATCTGATCATCAGGCTATTCAATTCAAGTTGGCGGATATGGCCACACAAATCGATGCTGCTCGTTTAATGGTTTGGAGGGCAGCTCTTCTGAAAGATCAAAAGAAAGATTTCGTGAGAGCAGCAGCCATGGCCAAATTATTCGCGTCACAAGTTGCACAAGATGTCACTACTGAAGCCGTACAAATTCATGGTGGCTATGGATATGTGAAAGAATATCATGTAGAGCGTTTGATGAGGGATGCCAAGATCACTCAGATCTATGAAGGCACTACCGAAATTCAAAAGATGGTAATCTCAAGAGATCTGCTGAGATAATTTACAGCAACTTTTCGATTATTCCGTCTACAGAAATACCTTCTGCTTCAGCTTTGAAGTTGCGCACTATACGGTGACGAAGCACGGGTTTGGCAACGGCTTGAACATCTTCAATGTCCGGAGAATATTTTCCATTGAGCAATGCATTGCACTTTGCTCCCAATACAAGGTATTGCGAAGCACGCGGACCTGCACCCCATTCGAGAAAATTATTTGCCGTGGTTGATCCATTTGTACCTGGCCGTGTGAGGTGGCTAAGCTTCACTGCATACTCTATTACATTATCCGCAATAGGCACTCTGCGCACAAGGTGTTGAAAAGCGGTGATCTCTTCAGCACTTAAAACCTTAGATACTTTATGAATATCATCCGCGGTAGTATTCTTTACGATATCTACTTCTTGCTGATAGGTCGGATAATCCAATCTGATATTGAACATGAACCGATCTAACTGTGCTTCGGGCAAGGGGTATGTTCCTTCCTGTTCAATGGGGTTCTGAGTGGCTAAAACAAAGAAGGGCTGAGGTAAAGCATAACGCTGACCTGCGATGGTCACTGCGTATTCCTGCATCGCTTCCAGCAAGGCAGCTTGTGTCTTTGGAGGAGTACGGTTGATTTCATCCGCTAAAACGATATTGGCAAACACAGGGCCTTTCACAAACTGAAAGTTTCTTTCCTTGTCCATTGTCTCAGCACCCACAATGTCAGAAGGCATCAGGTCAGGGGTAAATTGAATCCGTTTGAATTGAAGATCCAATGCATTCGCTATTGTTTGTACTAAAAGTGTTTTCGCTAATCCGGGCACACCGATCAATAAAGAGTGGCCCTGGCAAAAAATGGCCGTAAGCACCAAACGTACTACTTCATCCTGGCCAACTACTACCTTAGAAATCTCCTGGCGAAGTTTCTTGTAAGCACTGGCAATACCATCTGCTGCTTCTACATCATTTGAGAATGTCTGGGCCATGAACTGCTTTTTAAGATTAATCTAAAATACCACAACCTTTATATGTTGCATCGATGTTAATAAACACATCTCCGCGTGCTTTTAAAAACCACTTATCAAGTAGTTTATCCTTCTTCTCTGCCAGTGCAGCTGCCTGGATACGATGCCAATCATCTTTTAGGTTCGCCTGGTGTGGGGCAAGTTTTGTCTTAAAAAAAAGAATCCGGGCGGCATCTTTACCCTCATCTGTTCTATACTTAATCGGATGAGACACATGACCGACTTTCATAGAATCAATTGTAAAATAAATTACAGGGTCGATGTCTTTAATAGAGATTTTCGTTCCACCATCTGCATCAGTGAAAAATCCTCCGCGTTCTTTTGTACTCTTATCATCCGAATACATTTTGGCAGCCTGATCAAATTTTATACTGTCTTGCACAATCTTAATGCGCAAGCTATCCAGGTACTTTTCGGCATTGGTAATGTCTTCTCCTGATGGTGTTGCAAATAATAAAATATGACGCGAGTTATATTCATTACCTCTTCTGTCAATCAATTGCATGATGTGATATCCATAAGGCGATTCGAAAGGCTGTGATATTTCACCTCTCTTAATTTTGAATGCAGTCGCTTCATAAGAGGGCACCATTGCCCCTCGGCCCACATAACCCATCTCTCCGCCATTCTGTTGTGCGGAAGGGTCATCAGAATATTTAACAGCCAGCTCATTAAAATTTTCACCCTTTAAAATACGCTCCCTGAGATCAGCTAGTTTTTTTCTGGCCTCTTCCTTCTGTGCACTGCTGATTTTGGCTGTCTTCACAATTTGCGCCACTTCAACATCAGAAGAATAAAACGGCAAACTATCTTTCGGAATACGATTATAAAACCGCTTTACTTCGGCAGGAGTAATAGTCACATCCTTGGTGATCTTGTTTTGCATTTCACGCCCAAGCAGCTGCTCACGGATCTGATCGCGCAATTCTACTTTAATTTCATCCAATGTTTTACCGTAAATCTTCTCAAGCTGCTCTGGTGAGTTCCCGGAGTTTTGAAGAATTACTGCCATCCGCTGTTGGGTATTCTGATCTACCTCAACATCAGTAACAATTACGGAATCAATCTCTGCCTTTGCCACCATTAGTTTGTTAATGACAAGGCTGTTTAGAATGCTGCAGCGTGCTTCCTCTGACGGAGGATTTCCGCTCGTGATATAATTCTGGTAAGAGCTTTCAAGCTCTGATTTTAATACAATATAATTATCGACCTTCACGATGATTTTGTCGACCACCACACCCTGGGCATCGGAGGTCTGAGCCTTCACCGCAAAGGAAAGAATAACACTACTGATCGTTAAATACCTCGAAATCCTTCTTCTTAATTGCATTTTCATACACATCCTGCTCCAGTTTTTGCGCAAGTTCTACTTTTCTTTTATTCAAAATAATGTTTTTAATATCCTCCCGTACAAACTCCAGGGGAGAAATATTGTCCGAGATCTTGTATTCATCAATTTTCAAAAAATACAGCGATTGAGGATCACTCGTTTCGTAATACGGATTCGTCTTCAAAAACTGAATTTTATTTGGAATTTCTATCAATGGAGAGTTAGCTGCGAGTTTGTCAAATTCTATCCAGGAAGAATCGGAAAGATGATAGGCTGAAGAAAAACTCAAACAATAAGAATGAAGTTCGCTGATGTCTTTCTCTTTATTTGAAAACATCAAATCTTTAATCCGTTTTGTGCGAGGGGCCTCTTTGGGAACCTTGATGAAAGTTCCGCGAACGATATTCTGCTTCAACACAAAATTATCGATGTGGTCTTTGTAATACGACTGTATTTCTGCGTCAGGAACACTATCATTCAAATGTTGCTTGATATAATAGTTTTGAAATTCGTACCCGATCAGACTGTAGCGGTAATCAAGAACTTTACGCTCTACCTCTGCTTCATTGATATCAATGTTTTTCATTGCTTCATTAATAAGCAGTTGTTTACGTACCCAGCTATTGATGTATGCCGTAACACGAGACAGGCTGTCTTCCTTCGTTGTCTTCGGTCCAACCAGGCCAGCCAATTCATCAAAATAAAGGTATGTGTTATTTACCCTTGCAATTGTTTTCCTCGACTCTTGTTCTCCTGACTTGTCTTCTTTCATTCGTATCAGGTCGCAACCCGGCATGCTCACGAGCATCATGAGCAGAACTACAAATGAATACGTTGATGAATAATTACTTCGAAACTTCATTCTCTTTCAACTCAGCAAAAACAATCTTCTTTCCTTTCTTATTAACCTGTACCGTGTATTTCTTCTTCAATTGTGCTACCCAGTCTTTTTCCAGTTTATCCTGATAATCCGAAATCACACTTGCACGTGCTTCCTGAAAAGTTTTAACACCTGGAAGCAGAAGCCGGTTTACCTCGACAAGATAATATATTCCGTTGTCTTCCGTCTCGTGTAATCCGGCCGCCCAACTTACCTTATCAATGATTTTGCTCTCACCTTTTTCGTATGCTCTGAAGTTCTGGATAGATTTGAATTGTTTCACATCACCCTTAGTGAGGGAGTCCCCGGAAGTAATTTTAGTTTTAATTCTTTCAAGAAAAGATTTATCGGTGGTGGAGAAAATCCGGGCCTCTACCCGATCACCTGCGTTATACTTCAATTTATTTTGTTCATAGAAGTTACGCTGACCAATGGTATCCTCTGATGCCCTATTCCAGACCTCTTTTTCCATGATGCCAAAAAATAAAATTCCCTCGCGATATTCGTTGAGCAGATTACGATACTCCGGATTTTCATTTCTAAGTTTTTCTTCTTCCCATTCACTTATTTTTTCTTCAGTAAATCGATCATAGAGCTGATTCATATACACTGAAGGACTTAAGGCAGAAGTTTTTTGATTTGCATTGATGAACCGAATGAACTCTGCTGCAGTAATTTTTTCATTATGAGCTGTAAAAATTACTCCATTCTGCTGGTCTGCCGGCCCGTTATATTTCCATTTGCCCTTCACCAGATTAGAATCGGCCAGCACAATGATTTTTGCTTTCAAATCTGTTTCAACGAAAGCAAATTCTTTTTTCCTCTTCGCAAGAAGCGATGATTTCGAAATCTGCAAACGCTCATCGCGCGACACTCTTCTTTTCAAAGACACCTGAAGTTCTTCATACGGGGGGACAGGAAGTTTTTTTTCGAGGCGCACGATATGCCAGCCAATGGAAGACTGAAACGGGTCAGAAATTTCACCCGGCTTCTGTAACGAGAACGCTACTGCTTCAAACTCCGGAACAGAAACCAAGGCACCTACTCCGAACGGACGCAATCTTCCGCCTGTGTTTTTCGTAGAAGCATCTTCTGAAAATTCCCTGCACACCTCATCCCAGCCTTTGCCACCTTTCAGCTGATCATAAACTTCGAAAACTTTGTTCTTTGTTTTTTTTGCATCGCCCTGATCTGTGCGCAAAAGAATATGAGAAACTTCTACTTCACCACGTGCCGGCTTGCGGTCTACCAGTTTGATTAGGTGATAACCAAATCGTGTACGAACAGGTTGCGAAATCTCGCCCACTTTCAATCGATACGCTGCATCTTCAAAAGGAAAAACCATTTGCATGGCAGTGAAGTACCCAAGACTACCTCCATTCAATCTTGCTGATGGATCTTCAGACAACTCGTGGGCGAGTTTCTCAAAATCCTCACCCGCAAAAATACGCTTGCGTATGTCCAGTGTCTTATTGTATGCTGCCAGTGTATCTGCTGATGCGCCTTCACCCTTAATAGCTATTAAAATGTGTGACGCTTTTATTTCCTCAGAAAGACGCTGATAAGCTTCTTTCGTTAACCGATCCAAATCATCTGCCTCTGCCTGGTATGGCTTCTTCAATTCTTCACTGTATGTTTTAAGCTCCTTCTTAAATGCAGCCGTTGTATCAAGTCCTCGCTTACGCGCTTCGGTTACTTTCAATTTAAAGTTGATAAACAGGTCAAAATATTCCTGAATTTTCGCATCTGTATAATTCTCAGGCTTACCCTGATTATTCTTCTTGTAGATATAAATAAATTCCTCGGTAGTTACCGGCTGTTTATCCACTGTAAAAAGAGTAGCCGGCTTTGTCTTTTCAGTACTTGATTTGACTGCGTGTTGCGCGAAGGAGGAAGTGAGTACAAGAACGAGGGCAGCAAACAGTAAAAATCTCATAGTCAGTACACTGGATATTAAAAAGAGTTGCAAAAATAACTAACGGCAGCGAAGAAACCGGTATTGTGGCAGGGTGATGTTAATGAACAGATTTTACAAGCCGACACACATTTTTGCCGTCCCGGCTGGTGTATTGTACATCATAATGGATTTCACCAGTCTGATTCCTAAACCCCCTTTTCGCTTTTCGTTCACCGGGTTTCCGAGATCAGGTGTATGAAATTGGTTGATATCGAATACGGAACCATCGTCAATGATTTCAAACACAACCTGAGGTCCTCCGGTGTGAATATGCAGTTCGATGCTATGGTCAGGATTGCAGTGATGAGCATGGATCATAAGGTTTGAGCACATTTCATCCATCGCCAAAACGACAGCACTTACTTCTACATCGGACAGACTCTGCCCCTTCAGCGACTGTCGGATAAAGTCGCGTATGCCTTTCAAATTACTCAGGCTGCAGCCGATGCTATACTGATAGTTCATTCAATAACTGTTTTGCCTCGGTCTTTGTAGCGCGAATATTTAACAGGTCAGAAAGGCCTAAAATAGAAAAGGTGTTTTCCACTTTTTCTTTCATGCCGAAAATCACCATCTGAATTCCCTTGTCTTTGAATTCTTCAATGTATGACATAAATACACCCAGGCCTGCTGATGAAATATATTCCAATGCGCTGCAATCCACGAGGATCTTTGTAAACCCCTCACCCACACTTTTGGCAATTGCCAGGTCCAATTCAATGGAAGAACTAGCGTCAATTTCACCAATTACGGCTATTACGTCCGCGGTGTCTTCCTGAAGCCTCTTGATGTGAACCATGTGTTGTTAACGATTTTGGTTAGTTAAAGTTTGCTTTTTGGCTTCCTGTCCTTTTTCAGCAGACAGGTGGCCATTAAATTTCACGATCATGGTCGTATAATCATCGTTGATCTGATCTGACCCTGAATACGCATATAATTTTTTGATGAGGTGATCCTGAATTTGCTTCGGAGCCAGTTCGCTTACTTCCACTACAGCATCACGAAGCAGATCGTAGCCAAATTCTTCTCCTTTTGGATCTTTGGCTTCCGTGATACCATCAGTATAAAGCACCATCATGTCTCCTTCGGAGTAGCTGATCTCATACGTTTCGATGAAATTGCAGTAGTCCTTACTCTTTATCATTCCCAGGGCAGTTCCCTTGTCTTTGAGATATTCTGCGGCATTGTCTTTGGCACGATAGAATAATACCGGGCAATGGCCTGCACGGGCATATTGAATTTTCTTAGTTTCTGTGTCTATTACAAAATAGGTGGCTGAAATAAATGATCCACGTTCCAGGCAATACACCAATGCCAGGTTGGCCCGCACCATAAATTCCTTTGGATCCAGATCCTGCTGAGCAAGGCTGTGGAAAATTCCTTTCATCTGCGACATGTGGAATGCAGCCGTTGTTCCCTTACCAGATACATCGGCAATAATCAACGCCACCTTGTGCTTGTTCACCCGAAGTGTGTCGTAGTAGTCACCACCTACTTCATCCGCGGATTGAGAAAAGGCTGAAATTTCAAAGTCATAATCCTGTTCAAGTTTATTCGGCAATAAACTCTTCTGAACCGTCTTGGCAATCTTGAGCTCTTCTTTATAACGCTCGTTCTGGAATGCCTCTTCCATCAACCGGAAGTTCTCAATGGAAATCCCTGCCTGATTGGCAAATGAAGAAATGATGCGCGTCATCTCTTTTGTAAATCCATCGGGAAGTTCTTTCAACAGTGCAAGCATCCCGATGTTTTCACCCTTCACGATGATTGGGAATGCAAGCAATGACCGGAAACGGGTGCCTTTAAAAGACGCCAGGTGCTTGGAGAGATTCTTTGTCTTCTCGCTGCCCTGATCAAGAATGCCTTTTACGTTATTTAACTTGAGATGATGCTGAATATCATGTGCTTCTTTCTCTGAAATATGATACGTAAATACACGCTCTTGTCCCGAAGCTTTGATCTCCAGCCAGGCGGCATCCGCAAACACGGAGCTCACCGAACTCTCTAATAAAATGTTGTAAACGCTTTCTTCACTTTGTTCTGTCTGAATGGATTGACTGATACGTTGAAAGTTCACCACTTCCTCCAGCTTCTGCTCAAATACTGAAGATGTAGGAAGGTTGAAGACAATAACCAGGAATGAGAATGTGCTGTAGGTGATTACAAAAGTGAACAGCGCGAGGTTGAACACATGTGTATCAAACGAAACGAATGCGGGCGATTGTTCGGAAAGTTTTTGTGATGCATTGGTTACCGTGAACATGAAATAACCCAGGTAGAAGAACGCCAGGAGCAACAACAACAAACTCGTCCATTTCTGGCGAAAATTGAGATAAGCCACCCACTTCATATTGAATGAGAGCACCAACGCCATCAATCCCAGAATCACCAGTACAATCTGGAAAGTAGTTTCGCTGAAGGTAATGTTGAGGCTATCGTAGATGAGCACAAAGAACATCGTCACTTCAAACGCCACCCACAACCGGATCAGCCACTTCGATTTCTGATACAGAATGAGCCGCTTCCACGAAGTAAGGGCAGCCATCAGGAAACTGACGAACAGCCCGAGATTGACCTGGTAGATGAAATCTGCAAAGAGAACGTTTGAGAGAAGCTTATCGCTTCCCAGGAAATTCAAAATCAAGCGAAGTGATAACGAAACTACAGTAACGATAAGTCCGGTGGCAAATACCTTCCAGAGCAGATCGGTAAAATTCAGGCTTTCGTCTTTTTCGATTTTAAACTTATAGTAATAGAAAAGGCAGATTACGTACAGATCAAGCATGACCCGTGGCAGCCACTTTGGCACATCGGGGTTAAGACCTTTTAAGTCGCTGAAGATGACCGTCACATCAGAAAACACCAGCACGAGCCAGCAAACTGCTGCTCCGAGCGAGGTGATCCGGGTGATGGCTTTTGTACGCATTTTGGCTAAAAATAAAGCCAATCTCACGATTGGCTCCACAATAATAGGAAATGATAAAGTGCTTTTAAAACGCTAATTCCAATGTTCTGAAAGCAATCTTCAGCAAGGATTATTTTCTGCTGTAATTCGGTGCTTCACGGGTGATGGTCACATCATGCGGGTGACTTTCATGCACACCTGCGGCAGTGATCTTTACAAACTTAGCGTTCTTCAATTTTTGCAGGTCTTTTGCGCCACAGTATCCCATACCCGCCTTCAGTCCACCTACCAATTGATACAGCACTTCCGCCACTGAACCTTTATAAGGCACGCGACCTGAGATTCCTTCCGGAACCAGCTTCTTGATATCATCTTCTGCATCCTGGAAGTAACGGTCTTTCGAACCATCGTCCATAGCCTCCATGGAACCCATGCCTCGATACGATTTGAATTTTCTTCCTTCGTAGATGATCATTTCACCTGGCGCTTCTTCCGTACCGGCAATGAGTGATCCAATCATTACACTGTCTGCTCCGGCCGCCAATGCTTTCACAATATCTCCTGAAAAACGAATTCCACCATCAGCGATGACTTTTACATTCGATCCTTTAATTGCCTTAGCTGCTTCATAAACTGCAGACAATTGAGGTAATCCGATACCTGCCACAATTCGCGTAGTGCAAATACTTCCAGGGCCAACACCCACTTTAATTGCATCCGCACCGGCTTTCGCTAATGCTTTTGCCGCATCACCTGTGGCAATGTTCCCTACAATTAATTCCAGTTCAGGATATTTCTTCTTCACCATTTTTGCGGCTTGTATCACATAGATAGAGTGACCATGTGCGGTATCGATGCTGATCACATCTACGCCTGAATTTTTCAATGCTTCAATGCGATCAAGAATATCAGGAGTTACACCAACCGCTGCTCCAACACGCAATCTCCCAAACTCATCGTGACACGCATTTGGTTTATTCTTCTTTTTAAGAATGTCTTTATAGGTAACCAATCCCGTGAGCTTGCCTTTCTTATTGATGATAGGGAGTTTCTCAATTTTATATTTCTGAAGAATCACTTCTGCTTTTTCAAGTGTGATATTTTCCGGAGCAGTAATCAGATTTTCTTTCGTCATGATTTGCTCAATAGGCACACTCATGTCTTTCTGAAAACGCAAATCACGATTGGTAATAATGCCTACCAACTTGCCATTTTCATCAATCACCGGAATACCTCCGATCTTATGTTCACGCATGATTTTCTCTGCATCACGCACAGTGGAGTTGATTCGAAGCGTCACCGGATCGAGGATCATTCCGCTTTGTGAACGCTTCACCTTGCGCACCTGTTCGGCCTGCTTCGCGATTGACATGTTTTTGTGGATGAATCCCAACCCACCTTCCAATGCCATACCAATAGCCAATTGTGCTTCGGTCACAGTGTCCATCGCAGCAGAAACAATCGGAATATTGAGCTTGATATTTTTGGTGAGATATCCGGCAGTTGAAGTTTCACGGGGAAGCACATCACTGTAGGCCGGAACTAAAAGCACATCATCGTACGTGAGGGCTTCAAAGAGGAATTTGGACTGGTCGAGCGCCATGGCAAATAATAGATTCGTTATTTGCCGTGTAAAGTTAACTCAATTGTGCAAACTGGCGAACTTTGGTATTCAATTAATTTTTATTTTATCTCATTACGATAAATCGTGCCCTCTTTCATTAAAAGGAGAACCTTTCTGAGGTCACTTATGTTTTTACTCGGGTCTCCGTTCACAACCACAAAATCTGCTTTCATATTTTCCTTTACTCGCCCTACCTGGTCGGAAATATGAAACACATCTGCGTTCACGCTCGTCACTGAACGAAGTACCGCGTCAGCAGTCATTCCATAATCCACCATCATTTCCAGTTCGCGCACATTATCACCATGGGCAAACACACCCACATCGCCACCAGCACATAGGGTCACTCCTGATTTAAGTGCAGCCTGAAAGCTTTTTCTCTTGTTTACTATTTTCTCAGGCTCCGGCAATGATCCTTTTTTCCATCCGCGGTATTGAGCAGTGGCATCACCTGCTGCTAATGTTGGGCACAATGCCACATTTTTTTCTTTCATTAACTGAAAAATTTCCAATGTGCCTTCATCACCATGTTCGATTGTCTCCACTCCGGCCAATATTGCTCTGCGCATTCCTTCCAAAGTAGAAGCATGAGCAACCACTGGTCGCCCCGTGCTCTTTGCTGTCTCTACAATTAATTTTAATTCATCAACAGAGAAAGAAGGTCTCGCTTCGCCTTTCACACCCCAACGGTAATCCGCGTACACTTTAATAATGTCTGCTCCTTTGCCCATCTGATCACGCACCACTCGAATGAGATCATTTCCATCAGCAGGCTCTGCGCCCAGCATTACTTCAAAATCTGTATCAAATCCTTTTGGCCCGTAAGATCCTGTTGCCACGATTGCTCTTCCTGCTACCAACATTCGCGGGCCTGGAATCACTCCATCATTGATTGCTTTCTTCAATCCTACGTCTGCATAACCAGCACCTTCTGAACCCAAATCACGAACGGTGGTAAATCCTGCCATCAACGTATTCTTTGCATGCACGGTAGCACGTGCTACGCGATACGCATCTGATTCTTTCAAAACCTGATCATCCCATGATGTTTCGTTGTATGGATGAAGCAACAGATGAGAGTGTCCTTCAATTAAACCCGGAAGCAATGTTGCTCCCAAAAGTTTAATCACTTCCGCACCAGAAGTATTTTTAAGTGAACCTGATGGACCGGTCGAAACAATTTTATTCCCCTGTACCAGCACGGACCAACCTGTATGCATTTGCTCACCATCGAAAACACGATCAGGTTGAAGCAGATAACTTTTCGTTTGTGCATTGGCCGTTATCGCAAACAGGAAAATAAGAGGGACAAAAAATTTCATGTGTTAATATTTTTTTCTTACGGTCACATGGAATACGCCAGGATCATCATCGTGCCTATGGGTGCAGGCACTCTTTGGCTATTTCATAGCTTCTAAATGTAGAGAAAATAACAAAGCACGAAAACAGGAATGAATACCTGCCTTCGTGCCTTAAAGGTTTTTCAGGTTGAGTTTATCGAAACCTATTATATTCAAATAACCTTCGATAAACTCAGGCTGACAGAAGAACTTACAGTGATTTTATCGCAGCATCATAGTTGGGCTCTTGTCCGATCGACCGGAAGAACGAGTTCGGTGTACTTCACTTTGCCATCCTTGCCGATTACTACAATGGCACGGGCCATTAACCCCTTCAGACCACCATCAGCCATCTCTACTCCATAGGCTTTAGCAAACTCCGGATTTCTGAAATCGCTTAGTGTTACTACTTTATCAATGCCTTCTGCTCCACAGAAGCGTTTCATCGCGAAAGGAAGATCTTTAGAAATACACAATACTACTGTTTCATCCAGAGAAGCGGCTCGCTTGTTGAATTCGCGAACCGAAGTAGCGCAAACACTGGTATCCACACTTGGAAAGATGTTGAGAATAATGTTCTTGCCCGCGAAGCTTTTCACGCTCACGTCCTTTAAGTCATTGCCAGTCAATATAAAATCGGAAACGGCAGAGCCGGTTTGAGGTAAACTGCCTGTGGTGTTGACTACGTTGTCGCCTAATTTGGTTTGTGCCATACGATGAATTTTAAAATTAATGCGTCCAAATTTACAACAACTACTTTCCTATTACGATTATCTTTGCGGGTATTCGAATTAAATTGCACTGCTTTTAGTTTTCAGGCAGACCTCAACAAACGGTTGCCGCTCCGCACGATGAAAAGATTTTACCATGCTTTCATTTTTCTGTTTATAATCCTGCTCACTTCGTGCGCCAGCTTTAAAAAGCAGTACTCGAAAAACAGCCGCGGATGGGAACAGCAAAGTCCGGATCCATCCCTGAAGTTGAAACATACCATGTACCTGGTGGGCGATGCCGGAGAACCCACTTCCGAAGGTGGCACTGCATTGCTTCGCTACCTGAAACCGAAGCTTAGTGCCGAGTCGAAGAACAGCTCCATTATTTACCTGGGGGATAATATTTACGAATATGGCATGCCTCCGAAAGAAGATGTAAAGGCACGCGCTCAGGGAGAACAAAGTATCAACGCACAACTGGAAATCCTGGATGACTTCAAAGGTTATCCGCTTTTTGTTCCCGGCAATCATGACTGGCGCGGATGGGGATTGAAGGGAATCAAAGATCAGGAAA
This sequence comes from Cyclobacteriaceae bacterium, assembly GCA_044228905.1. Lineage (GTDB taxonomy): Bacteria > Bacteroidota > Bacteroidia > Cytophagales > Cyclobacteriaceae > ELB16-189. The sequence continues at coordinate 16,014 of JBGATZ010000026.1, forward strand.
GATACATTGAGTCTTATCTCAACCAACGGAGAGGAAAAGAAGACAAAAATGATTGGGAAAATTATTTTCTGCCCGATGATGGATGCTCTGGTCCGCAAGCGGTTGAGCTCAATGATGATGTGGTGATTATCGTAGTTGATTCACAATGGTGGCTTGCCGATTGGGATAAAGAACAAAAGCTGAACGAGGGCTGCGAGGCAAGAAACCGATCTACATTCAAATTCATTTTTGAAAACATGGTACGCAAGTATCGCAATAAGAACGTGGTCATTGCCATGCACCATCCGCTTTATACGTATGGCCCTCATGGTGGTTCATCAACTGTAGCTAATCACATCTTTCCGTTAGCTCAACTCAAACATAAAATCTATTTCCCTTTACCAGGAATTGGGACATTGGGTGTTCTCTATCGCAGCCTGATTGGTTCAAAACAGGACGTAGCCAACTCGACTTATCGTGATCTGCGTTCTGCTTTGCTGGCAGGAGCAAAGAAGAATGGCAGTTTCATTTTTGCCAGTGGCCACGAGCATGCACTGGAATACATCGAAAACGAAAAGCAAAAAATTATAGTAAGCGGAAGTGGCTCCAAGAATAGTGCAGTGAAACTGGGTAAAGGCGCTGAATTTGTTTCAGGTGCTTCGGGTTATAGCACCGTTCAGTTTTATGAAGGTGGCGAAACGTGGGTTCAGTTCTACCAGGTAAGTGCCGATGGAAAAGAGGCTACTCTTGTTTATCAGAAGAAAATAAAAGAGGCAGCATCCTCCGATAAAGAAACAATACCAACCGATTTCCCTGAATACGATCTACATAAAGACTCGGTTGAGTTGCGGGTTACTAAAACTGAAGTGAAGCCAATTGGTTCGGTTCATGAGTTTTTATTGGGTACACACCATCGTGAACTTTACATGAAGAAGTACTCATTCCCTGTAATGGATCTTTCACAATTTAAAGGCGGAGTGACACCCGTGAAACTGGGTGGTGGGAATCAAACCAACTCGCTACGTGTAAAAGATTCAATTGGTCATGATTATGTATTGAGAGGGATGACAAAAGATGTTACCCGCTTTCTTCCTTTCCCTTTCAACAAGATGGTGGCTGCTCAATATTTGGTAGAAGATAATTTTCTCTCTACTCATCCTTTTGCTCCATTGGCTGTACCCACTCTTGCCGAAGCAATGAACGTGTATCATACTAATCCAAAAATTTATTATGTGCCTGCTCAGCCAGCATTAGCAAACTACAACAGCATGTTTGGAGGAACAGTTTGCTTAGTTGAAGAGAGACCGGCAGGAAAGAAATGGAAAAATGCTCCCTTCTTTGGCAATGCCGATGACATCATCAGCACACCAGAATTAGTGGAGAACATTCTCAAAAGCAATAAACACAGAGTAGATGAAGCCTGGGCATTGCGCACACGACTCCTGGATCTGTTAATCGGTGATTGGGATCGTCACGATGATCAGTGGGCATGGGCTCGCATCGATCAGAAAGATGGAAGTCGTTTGTACAGACCGATTCCGCATGACCGTGATCAGGCCTTTTCAAAGTATGATGGATTTGTGGTGGATATCGCTAACTACACGCTTCCTTTCCTCAGACAACTTCAAACCTTCGGACCTGAAATTGACAACGCGAAATGGAATACATGGAGCGCCCGACTGTTCGATCGTACGTTCTTAAACAGCTTAAGCTGGGAGCAATGGCAGGAGCAGGTAAAATTTGTTCAGGAACACCTGACCGATGAGGCTATCGAAAGAGCATTTGACAGCTGGCCTGATGAAGCACGAAAACTCTCATCACCCGAATTAATCAAAGGAATTAAAGCTCGCAGAAACACACTCATCGAAATTGCACGCACTCATTATAAGTTCTTAGGCAAATCAGTGGATGTGATTGGCACTGATGAACGCGAACGTTTCATTGTTGAACGTCTGAATGATCAATCGACAAAAGTTACCGTGTATGAAATCAACAAGAAAGGTGAAATCAAAGAGAAAAACTTTGAGCGCACGTTTGAGAATGACATCACGGATGCAATCAATATCTATGGCAATGGTGATGATGATGAATTTGAAGTGAGTGGCAATGTAAAGCAAAGTATTACTGTTCGGTTAATTGGCGGACTTGGAAAAGACGTATTCAAAGATCAATCCTCAGTAAGCAGGGGTGGAAAGAAAACAATCGTGTATGACGATTTAGGCAAGAACGAAGTGATAGAGAGCAGAGAGACAAAGGATCATCGTACTTCGCGCTATCGCTTCAATATCTACGACAGACGTGGTTATGCCAGTGAGTACGACATGCTCATTCCACTTCCGATCATTGGATACAATCCCGATGACGGATTATTAATTGGAGCCAATTTCAATTTCATCAAGTATGGATTTAAAAAAGAACCTTATGCTTCCACTCAAAATTTCGGAGGCACATATGCATTTGCAACCCAGGCTTTCCGTCTGAACTATACCGGGGATTTTATCAATGCATTTGGCAATGCAGACTTCTACCTGGATGCACGTTATCATGGCCCAACGTATTCTTTCAACTTTGCAGGAATTGGAAATGATACAGAACGTATTCCTCATCGTGCTAACTTTTACCGTGTGCGTCAGAGTTCCTTGCGCATCTACCCTGCGCTTAAAAAACGATTTGCTGGCAATAGCGGATTCATCACTATCGGCCCAACTTTTCAATCTGCTGAAATAGAAGATACACCAGGACGATTTATTATTGACTATGGTGCAGGAGAAAAAGACTTCTTTGAACATAAGTTTTACGCAGGTGCAGAATTAGGACTTCAATACAACAATGTTGACAATGTATTCTCTCCCCATAAAGGAATTCGTTTCAAAACCGGGTTGAACTGGACTACCAATCTTCAGGAATCGAATAAAAAATTTACTTCATGGCAGGCACAACTCGCCTTCTACAAAAATCTTGACATGAAGGAGAATATCATCTTCGCTACGCAGATTGGTGGAGCACAAAACATTGGCTCAGGTTATGAATTCTTTCAGATGCCAACTATCGGTTCACAGCAAGGACTGCGCGGTTATCGCGCACAGCGCTTCTATGGAAAAAGTGTATTGTGGCACAGCACTGATCTGAGAATACGATTGGCCAGCAGTTATAACAGAGTACTTCCGCTTACTACCGGATTATTTGGAAGCTTTGATTATGGACGTGTGTGGCTCGAAGATGATCCTACTACCAACTGGCACTACAGCTATGGTGGTGGAATCTGGATTGCACCAGTAGACGCACTCACACTTTCATTTGGATTATTCATACCTAAAGAAAGCAGAGAAGAATCTCCGTGGTTTGCAGCTAGGTTGGGGTTTAGTTTTTGATTAGGATTTAAATTTCACTGGAAAGAATAAGTTTTGAAGCAGCTGATTACACTGATAATAGTTTCGATCATTCGGACACTTAATACATTCGGACAAGAGTGCAAAAAGCTTGATGACGGCATATATTATTTCAAGCATAAAACGAAAGCCCACGGGGAAGCCAATTTTTTATTAACGATTAATGGTGATGAGTATTTAATAGAGGGAGCCAGGCAAGAATATTCGAAAGGAAAGATTGAATGGTGGTCGGACAATTGCAAGTTCAGATTGAACTCAGGCGAGCTATCAATTATAAAAAATGAAGTAGACTCACTAGACAATTTACAAAAGACAGACTCAATAAAATTGAAGTTGCCCAGCACTGATGGTTCATACCTCATGAAAAAGACTTTTTTATCGTATGGAGGCCATTGTTACCAGCTTATAACGAAGAAAAAATTCAGATTAACATATTGCGGAAATTCTCACGTCACTATCAGCGAAGGATACATCATTAAGCAATAAGCGAAGCAATCAAATTACTACTACTCGACTTTAATTCAATTTAGTCGTTATACAGGAAAAGAAGCAATCAGGAACGCGATAACGGAAACGACAATACCAAACATGAACACATTGTAAGCCACGCGAAGCAGTTTGTATTTTCTGCCGAGCACCACGCCTTGTGCATATACATCTTTAATTAAGCTGCGATATAGATAATCGCGATCGTCCATCATCTGGAACACACTGCTTGTATAGTCTTCCAGATTCATTTTATAGAAGTTGCCAAAGAACAAAAGGTTTACTTTCTTATCGTTCACATCTTTTTTGGTAAACGTCCCCGCAGAAACATGAGGTCGTGTAGCGAGTATAGAAAATACAATAGCCACCAGGTTCACTGAAAGCAATAGTACTACAGGGATAGTGAGGTTCGGATTCTCTTCCAGTTTTCGCAAAAGCACACTGATCAAAACGGAAAGAATGATCGAGTTTACGGTAATTAAAATCTGTGCTTTATTGTCGGCCATGTCACTCAATCGTTGATGATTGTTGGACGTGATGCGAAACATCGTTTCCACGCCACGATCAGGCCGGTCTGATTTACCTTTCTTTTTGTCTGAATCTTTCTCTTTCACAGGTTCAAATATAGCGGCTATCGCTTCAGGATCTTTCTCTTTTTGCTTTTCTATTAACTCCTCAAGATTTTTCTTCTTTCCATCGTTCAGGAGCTTCTTTGCGTAATCGGTATGATACCGGTGCTTAGCCAATAACTGGATCGATTTACTTCGCCAGGTGTTTTTATCCATGCTGGCATCGCAGCGCAATTGGTACTCCTTGCGCATGATTTTATTGTTCTCGAAGAACTGATCAGTTCCTAAATGGAATAAATCCGCATCACATAAAATTTCCTCCACCAGATTAGTCGGCTGCTGTGGCATACGAGTAGCCATAATGCACGACTTCACACGTTCAATAAAAGCTTGCTCTGCGTTCTGGCTTAGTAAGAAATCTTCGGCCAGTTTTGCGCCCAT
>JBGATZ010000027.1:0-21065 GCA_044228905.1 Cyclobacteriaceae bacterium
GCACCGAAAACGTAGCCAAGGCAATGGTGCGGGCAGAGAAGGCACTCACACTCAGCAGGCAATCGAAAGACGCAGAACTGATGGTGATTTGCTATAACTTATTTGCGCGTGTTCACCGCAGTGCAGGAGAGATGGAGAAAGCGATTAAGGTAAACAACGATGCTATTGCCCTTCTTCCGGAAATCAGTAACGACTCTATAAAAATTGCAACGTATAATAGTTATGGAAGAAGCTTACGATCCAAGAGTGACATGCTCAATGCATTCAAAGCACATCTGAATGCATTTACGGTGGCAGAGCAGAATGGAAAAACGTCATTGATCAACATCTGCAATCGCGAGCTGGAGCAGTTTTATCTCACGATCGAGAATTATGAAAAAGCAAAAGATTATGCTTTTCGCACCTTGAACGCAGATGAAAAAGCAAAAGACCGGGAATCAGTAATGCGGGATTACTTCAATGTGGCCACTATCTATGGACGCTCTGGAGATATTGATATGGCTGAGTTTTATTTCGATAAATCAGAAAAGCTGGCTGACAGCCTGAAGGCAAGTGAATTTAAAATCAATGTGAAGCTGGGCCTGGTAAATATGTACGTCAATCATGAGCGGTTTGACGAAGGATTGGCTATTTTGAAGAACAACCCATTGATTTTTGATTACCTGCGCAAAAATGGAATGGAATATGAAATAGACCGGGCCAGTGGTTACGTGCAGATGATCATGAAGCACTACGATAGTAGTTTTTATTATCACAAGCGGGCAGAACCTTTTTACGAAACGAAAGCCACTGCGTACCAGGCATTTCAGTTTTATTCGCAATATACCTTATTGTATAAGGAACTGAAGCAATGGGATAAAGCCATTGAACAGGCTCAAAAAGCAAGAAGATTGATTGAGAGTACTGGCAATCTGCAGGAGCTCGATGAAACGGTAGAGGTTTTGGATTCACTTTATTTTTATAACAACAACTTTAAGGAAGCCTATAATTACCGGATGCTTCATCAGAAGTACAGTGATAGCCTGCGTAAGCTGAGCGAACAAAAAGATCTTCTTAGTCTTGAGATTGATAATGAAAACAAGCGTACGGAACGTGCACGCGTACTCGAAGCGGAAGCTTTGGTGCGCAGACACAACTTACAATACATGGCGATTACCGCAGCCATTGCCGGTGTGTTTATTGTATTGGTGGTACTAGGGATGTTTAAGGTTTCGGCCAGTGTGGTAAAAGCGTTGGGATTTTTTGCATTCATCTTTCTTTTCGAATTCATTATCCTCATTCTCGATAATCAGATTCATCATCTCACGCATGGTGAACCCTGGAAAGTTATTGCGATTAAAATTGTCCTGATTGCCATATTGCTTCCATTTCACCACTGGCTGGAAGAAAAAGTTATTCATTACCTGATCGAAAACCGCTTGTTGCTCACAAAGAAATTGGGCATGCTGAAATTTAGGAAGGCTCAGGTGGGAGAGGAGTAAATGTACTGCTAATCCAGATTAGAATGATAAAGCGCATACCTTTCCTGTTTTTCTTACCCCTGATTTGTTGTTGCTTACTATGCTGTAAAAAACAAAAGACAGAAGTTCCGGTTTCGGAAATTGACACGATAAGTAGCATTACGAATACAGTTGTTAAAGAAACGTTTTCGGATACGATCTCCAAATACATTCGGATTATTCCAACGATGAATTCCAGCTTTAGTGATAGTAATACGGTTCACTGCTCAAATGTCGAATACCTGTTGAACGCCCTTGCAGCAAAATCTGATAAAAATATTTCAGATAATCGCCTGATAAAAGAATTCGCAAGGAGTTCTCAGTGGAAGAACTCGATGGACACTTCGAGCCTGGTATTGGCACTCGGTAAACCCCATGAGGTGTATGAAAGTATTATTGATCAGTACAGAACGAAGTATGGAATGGAAAAAACGGATTTGTCTCCACGAGGAAGTACGTTCTGGGGATATACAGATAAGGTTGTCAATTATAAATACGATGAACCTTTTGACAAACAACCGTTGCTGTTTCTAGGGACAGAAGTTGAAGCATTTGGTTTTAATTCGGAATTCAGTTCCTCGTATGCAAATGTATATTTTATGTATCAGTTTGTTATTATCTATTTCTATAGAGTTTGTTAATTTTTTGTGAAATTTATCACTTGTTAGACTTCTGATGAAATTGTATTGGTTATGCTGAATAAGCGCGGAACATTTTCAGAGATGTTCAATGTAACGAAGAAATTAATTAAGAAAGGAAATGATAAGATGAAACAAGATCGGTTGATTTATAACCTCAATACAGAAGATGAATTGATAATCCCGGCCATACGATTTAAGGCATTTCGCGCTTATAGTGACCTGAATGGACTTGAATTTTCATCAACTTATGGTCCTTTGGATTTTTTTGAGCAGACTATCAATTTCAGGTTCAATAGAAAAGGTGTAGCGTTGCAGGCTGATGTTTCAACACCCGATAGTGTGGGAATGCCACAGAAGCCGAAATACCTTCATTTCAATAAGCCATTTTATCTGTACATTAAAGAAGCCGATGCTCCCTATCCCTATTTTAATTTGTGGATTTCAGATCCTGAAATACTTGAAAGGAAAACGCAACAATGATCGAGTATTGTGATGATCGCAGCTACAGATCACATTAATATTCCTTTGGTTTTTAGAATATTCTAATTTATTACGTTGCGTATAGGCCAGATAATGCACTAATTAGTAAAAGATTAGAAAACCTTACCGAAGATATTTCCGTAAAAGTTTTATCTACCTTTGTGGCCGATAAATGAAATTTTCTGTTTTTATATTATTGTTAGTTCACCTTAATTTCTCCATCATTCCGCAATTTGATGAAGTAGATAAGGTGTCTAAGACAGGAGCAAAGGTTGATGATATCAATACCGTAACAGAGTTTGTTGATCAGGTTTTGCTTGGAAATCATGATTCAACCCCGGAGGATGAAGATAACGACCAGGCAAGACATCTTCAGACTGTAAAAACGGTCACCTACTATTGTTTTCAGGAAGTAACTACAATTAAACTTCCGGAAATAAGATTGACTGACTTGGCCACCCGATACAAAACACAGGAAGAAAAACTTAACTGCATTTTCTTCGAAATTCCTTCTCCGCCACCCAAGGGATAATATTCATTTGTTGTACTTACAACACTGGCATTCATACTGAATTGCCATTATTTCCTATTACACATTTTTATCAAAACCAAAATGAACTTTAAAGTCAAAGGACTTTTCCTTTGGGTGATGTTCATGCTGTGGTGCCCTGCCAATGTAATTGCGCAGGATTCACTGCGCATCACACTGCCCGAAATGGAAGAACTCTTTATTAAAAGAAATCTGACACTCCTTGCGCAAAACTATCATATTGAAATAGCGAGGGCGGAAGTTATTCAGGCGCGATTGTTTATCAATCCAAATTTTCAATTTACCGGTAGTGCCTACAATCCTGATATAAACCAGCCATTAAACTGGAGTAATAAAACCGGTCAGTATGTAATTGATGCGCAGCAACTGATTCGTCTTGCGGGGAAAAGAAACAAGGAGATGGCTCTTGCAAAAACAAATGTGCTGATGAGCGAGCACGAGTTTTTTGATTTACTGAGAACATTACGCTTTTCATTGCGAAGCAATTTCTATGAGCTATACTTTTTGCAAAGTTCAGCTGATGCTTACCGTGTTCAGATCGATCACCTGGAGCGGCTGAACATTGCGCAAACGGATCTTCAAAGTAAAGGAATCATCACATTGAAGGATGCCCTGCGAATCAAGTCGTTACTTTACACGCTGAAGGCTGAGCTTGCCATTATTCAAAATCAGGTAAGCGATCTGAACGCAGAACTGCAACTTCTTATTCAGAATAATTCTGTAATAGTAAGGCCTATCGCAGATATTTTAACAATGAATCATGCCATCAGCGGATTGAACGTTTCGGTTCTCCTTGACTCAGCCTATTCCAATCGTTTCGATCTTAAACTTGTGCAAGATAATGTTGTGCTTAGTAAACAAACGTACGCGCTTCAACGAGCGATGGCCATACCCGACCTTACTCTTGGAGCGCAGTTTGATAAGCGCGGAAGTTACATCGAAAACGGAACTTTCATCAGCGCGGCCTTTGATTTGCCTTTCTTTAATCGAAACCAGGGAAATATAAAAGCCGCCAAACTCAAAGCGGATCAATCAGCCATTCTGCTTCAGGAGAAAAATAAAATAATTGAGAACGAAGTAATCAGAGCTTATGCGAAGGCGATCAATACAGAGCAGACGATTCAATCGTTTGATCCTTCCTTTATGAATCAGCTTCAGTTGCTTCTTCAGACGGTTACTCTGAATTTTCAAAAGAAGAATATCGGCTTACTTGAGTTTACGGACTTCTATCAGAGCTATAAAGACAATATACTTCAGTTTAATCAACTGCGTAATGAACGTATGCAGGCTTTGGAAACGCTTCAATTCACAATCGGTAAACCTATTTTTAATTAATAAGAAATGAAAACAACAAAAATCTATATGCCGGCCATAGTCGCTGTCATTTTTCTGTATTCATGTTCCGGCTATAAAACGGAAGTTGTTAAAGAACGAAAAGCTATTCCGGATAGCATCGTGAATGCTATTCAAGCCACCCGGGTGATGAAAGAGTACATGGACGAGTATATAAAACTGAACGGAAAGATTGAGCCGAATGAAACCAACCAGGCAAAAGTGTTTGCATTGGTGAGCGGTAAGATTGAGTCGGTAAATGTGGAGTTGGGAGATTTTGTCAGGAAGGGGCAGCTCCTTGCCGTTTTACAGAGTACGGAAGTGGCTGAAGTTTCAAATAATCTTTCTATGGCCGAATCAAATGTTGTAATGGCCAGGAAAAATATGGAGGCAACGAAGGATTTGTATGAAGGACATCTTGCCACGGAGCAGGAATATCTCAGTGCATCTATTTCGTACAATAAGGCATTATCAGAACTGACTCGTGCCAGTCAGGTGGCATCAATTACCGGAGGCAGCAGCTCAAGCTATATGGTTAAAGCTCCAATCAATGGTTTTATTATTGACAAGAATATTACCAGTAACTCTGAGGTGCGGCAGGATAACAATGCCGATCTGTTTGCAATTGCTGACTTGTCTACGGTTTGGGTGATAGCCAACGTGTATGAAACTGATATGAACAAAGTGCACGTCAATGATGAGGTGATTGTAAAAACACTGGCAAACCCTGAAAAATTATACACCGGAAAGATCAATAAAATTTATAATGTACTGGATCCGGATACGCGTACAATGCGGGTGCGTATCAGTATGGAGAATCCGCACAATGAACTGAAGCCGGAGATGTTTGCAACAGTAAAAGTAAGAGTAAAGTCAACAGAGCAGGCAATGGTTGTTCCCTCCAAAGCCATTGTAATGGATAATGCCAGATATTTTGTCGTTGCGCGTCAATCCGGTGGACTGGAGGTGAAAGAGGTGAAACTTATCAAAAAAGTAGATGATAAATCATTTATATCCGGACTTTCATCTGAAGACGAAGTAGTCGTAACCTCCCAGTTGTTTTTATATCAGGCGTTAAACTCTAATTGAAAAAGTCATGTCTAAATTGATTAAAGAAATTATTGCTTTTTCACTGAAGAACAGGCTCTTCGTTATTTTAGCAACCGTCATCTTAATGATCTGTGGTGTGATTGCTTTCAGGGATATTCCAATTGAAGCATTTCCAGATGTCACCAATACGCAGATTACGATTATTACTCAATGGCCGGGAAGAAGTGCCGAGGAAGTAGAGAAGTTTGTTTCTATACCAGTGGAGGTAGCATTGAACCCGGTTCAGAAGAAAACATCTGTTCGATCCACTACGGTGTTTGGTCTTTCTGTAGTGAAAGTAATTTTTGATGATGGAGTAGATGATGCATTTGCAAGACAACAGGTCAATAATATGTTGCGTGGGATTGAATTACCGGAAAACGCAGAGCCGGATATTCAACCTCCTACAGGACCTACTGGTGAGATTTTCAGATATACGCTAAGTAGCACTGAAAAAACAGTTAGTGAACTAAAGGCCATTCAGGACTGGGTAATTCAACGCCAGTTTTTGGGAGTACCGGGAGTGGGTGATGTAGTAAGTTTTGGCGGGGAAGTGAAGACGTACGAAATCAAAGTTAATCCTGAGAAACTTGCTTCTTATGATATTTCTCCTCTTGATGTTTACAATGCCGCAGCAAAGAGCAACATCAATGTGGGGGGCGATGTAATTGTTGATAATTCGCAGGCATATGTGGTGAGAGGAATTGGTTTATTGAATAATGTGGAAGAGATAGGAAATATAATTGTGACCAATGTTAACGGAACACCCATCCTTGTGAAAGAAGTGGCACAGGTCACTATTTCCAGTTTGCCGCGTCTTGGTCAGGTAGGGAGAAATTTGCAGAATGATGTAGTAGAAGGTATTATCGTCATGAGAAAGGGAGAAAATCCCAGTGCCGTGATCGATAAAGTGCAGAAGAAGATTGACTACCTGAATGAGAAGGTGTTACCCGGAGATGTGCGTATCGATACTTTTTACAATCGTAATACCCTGATCTCTTTTGCTACCAGCACAGTACTACACAACATGCTGGAGGGAGTAATCTTTGTGACTGTTATTGTCTTTTTATTCATGGCCGACTGGCGTACTACATTAATTGTAGCTATCGTGATTCCACTTGCGTTGCTGTTCGCTTTTATCTGCTTAACACTAAAGGGAATGAGCGCCAACCTTCTTTCGATGGGAGCCATTGATTTTGGAATTATCATCGATGGCGCTGTGGTAATGGTAGAAGGAATATTTGTAGTACTTGATCAGCGCGCGCAGTCCATGGGAATGACGAGATTTAATAAGACATCAAAATTAGGTATCATTAAGAATACAGGTGGCGATCTTGTGCAGCCATCTTTTTTTCAAACTAATTATCATCGCTGCACTTCTTCCGATATTCTCATTTTCAGAAATTAGAGAAGATGTTTTCCCCGCTTGCCTGAACATTGGGGTTTGCGTTGCTGGGTGCATTGATTTTAACGCTCACGCTGGTGCCGCTGCTGAGTAGCTTATTGCTGCGGAAAAATGTAAAAGAGAAGCATAATTTTTTTGTGGAAGGGTTAACCAATGGAGTGATGAAACTCTTCTCATGGACCTATCAGTATAAAAAAATTTCACTATTGATTGCTACACTGATAATGATAATAGGTCTTTTCTCTTTCAAATTTCTGGGAACTGAATTTTTGCCGGAGCTCGATGAAGGAGCGATCTATATCAGGGCAACTTGTCCGCTGAGTATTTCGCTGGAGGAATCGCGAACATTGGCGAATAAGATGCGAAAAATCATTGATGGGTTCGATGAAGTGAAACAGGTGATGTCTCAAACGGGACGACCCAATGACGGAACGGATGCAACCGGTTTTTACAATATCGAATTTCACGTGGATATCTACCCGAAAAAAGAATGGAAAAGCGGAATTACAAAGGAAATATTAATTGAACGGATGCAACAAAAATTAGCTGTCTTTCCGGGAGTAGACTTAAATTTTTCTCAACCCATCATGGACAATGTGGAAGAAGCGGTGTCAGGCGTGAAAGGATCATTGGTTGTGAAAATCTATGGCGATAGTTTGTCAGTGACTCAGAGGAAAGCAGAAGAAATTTTCAAGGTCATGAAAGATGTGGAGGGAGTAGAAGATCTGGGGGCAATCCGGAATATTGGCCAACCTGAGCTGCGGATTGACTTAAATGCGGCAAAAATGGCACTTTACGGAGTTACCACAGCGGATGCAAATGCAATCATTGAAATGGCAATAGGAGGGAAAGCAATATCACAGATTTATGAAGGTGAAAGAAAATTTCAACTGAGACTGCGATATGAAGAGTCGTTCAGAAATAATGTAGAAGCCATTAGTAATTTAATGGTTCCTACGCTGAGAGGATCTCATGTCCCCATCAAGAATATTGCTACAATCGAAAAACTCACCGGTCCAAGTTTAATTTTTCGTGATGATAATCAACGATATAGTGCCGTTAAATTTTCGGTGAGAGGTAGAGATATGGGAAGTACCATTGCGGAAGCACAGGAGAAAGTAAGTAAAGCCGTGCATCTGAATAAGGGATACGAAATTCAATGGGCAGGAGATTTTGAAAACCAGCAGCGGGCTACGGTAAGATTGCAGGAGGTTGTTCCAATTAGCTTACTGCTTATTTTTATTATCCTGTTTATGATGTTTGGCGATGTTAAAGATGCAGGAATTGTATTGCTCAATGTTCCCTTTGCGATCATTGGTGGAATTGCTGCGCTACTGATAACCGGAACCAATTTTAGTATCTCTGCAGGTATCGGATTCATAGCGCTATTTGGTATTTGTATTCAGAATGGTGTAATCCTGATTTCAGTATTCAAGGGAAATTTGAATCGTGTACCAAAAAGCGAATTCACTCATCATTCACTCGAGAATGCAATAAAGGATGGCGCCGCCAACAACAGTCCGCCGCCGATATAGCCCAGCGCATAGGCTGTGCTCGATACCCGGTTGAGATCATCGGAGCGGGCCACATGCGGCAGTAAACTGCTGTTCATTTGGCTATTGTTGTTATTGGTGGGCTGATAACGGCTACAATTCTTACCTTGTTGGTATTTCCATTGTTCTTTTATTTATCCTATAGAAAATTAGGAAAGAATCTTGAGTAACGTATGCTTGAATGCCGGTAGAATGCTGCCGGCATTTTTGATCAGGCAGGTCAAATCTGTTGATTGCCAATTTGCTACACCTGGTTGAAATAATAGTAATTGGCGTTAAGGCTAGAGTAATTTTACTTCTTCCATTTCAAGTGCCTCAATTTCTTTTACTGCAGTCCCGGCAATACCTCTCACATCCCCATAAAGCGAAAGCGTATTCTCCATGATCTTATATATGTGTTTTTCACGCTTGGCCCAATGAGTCATCATTTGTGACTTTTCCTTAGTAAGATCCTGTTGCATTTGCTGAAATGCTTCCACCAGCGCTTCGATCTTTTGCCGGAATTCAACGCTGGTCAGATAGCTGTATAACAATTGCATTTTGTCTCCGCGGTTTTCCTGGGCCACTTTTACTTCGCCTACGCGATGAAGTGACTCACGAAATACGATGGAGAGTGCCTTAAACTCCGCAAAGGTACAAACCCATACACCCTCATATTGCCCAAAAGCACTTAGCGATGAGGGTAATACTTCCGTTACGATAACTCCCACGTCTGCTTGGGTCAATCGCATATCTTCTTTCAGTTTCACGACCCAATCGTTACTAAAGCTTTTTGTGCGCTTACTTTCATATAAAATTTTACCACATTCATTACCATAAGCATCTTTCACCACATGAACGCAATCACCACCACGTTTTCCTTTTGAAACTTCTTCAACCTGATCACGGAGAAAGTTTTTAATGAGATACTCTTCAATGGCCAGTTCCTGAACTTCTCCCTGTGCCTGCATGCTACCTTGTTCTGACTTGCGCTTCATCTCGTTTACCAGACGTGTCTGGTCGTCCAGTTTTTTCTGAAGTTCTGCGGCCTTCATCCGTTCCTCATCACGAGCTTTGGCGGTCTCTTCATGGATGCGTCTGCGTAAAGTGAGATCGAGGTTTTCTTTTTCCTTTTGAAGCGCTTGTTGTTTTTCAAACATTTCCAGTTGTGCTTTTTCAGTGGCCGTACGTTCTGCCTCTTCTTTAAGAAGTTTCTCTCTATCTAATAAACGTTTTCGTAACTCCAATTCCATTTGCTTCTCCCTTTGAGTAAGCCTTTGCTCAAGTTCCTGCACCGTGAGAGATTTTTCTTCCAACTCCCGAAGTCGTGACGCTTTTAATTTCTGATCACTTTCCAAAACATTAATCTTATGACGAAATCTCTCTTCTTCAGCCTTGCGGGCGCGTTGCTCAACAAGCCTTACATTTTCCTGAAGTTTTTCCTCAAACTCTTTTTCAAGATGAAGACGAACATCATGTTCCAGAGCTGCTTCAGGAGAAAATTTATTTCCACAATGAGGGCATTTAATGGCGATAGGTGCAATAACGGCTGACATATTGTATAGCGGGTTAATGCCTTCAAATTGAGAATGAATTTTGACAACTACTGTCAAAACCATTTTCATTGCAGAAAATGCCTATTTTGTGGGGAATGGCAACAAAAAAGAAGAGCAAAACAACTGAATCAATTATCCCACAGACCAAATTACTGCGGTTGTTTCAGATCATAGCCGTATTGAAGAACGGCCGATGGAGTATAAAAAGCCTGGCTCAGCGGTTTGATACCAGTGAAAGGACGATTTATCGCTATGTAAAATTGCTGGAGGAAGTAGAGCTGCTGATTGATAAGGATTTTGAAGGACGATACTTTATTCATTCATCCGAAGACGAACCGGGGTCGGCCGAGTTTACACTGGATGAGATGAAGCTGATCAAAAAACTGATTCAGACTGAAGTAGATAATAACCCGTTGAAAGATCTTTTATTGAAGAAACTTTCGTTGAATTCAGAACTGGATCAGGTACCTCGCATCATAGTGAAAGCAAGAAGAGGAAAAATTGCAGAACAACTGGCACAGGCTATGCGTGATAAGAGACAAATCATCCTTAAAAATTATCATTCAGCAAACAGCAAACAGATAGCAGATCGTCTTATTGAGCCGATTGAGTTCGGAGATAATTACCAGACTATTTTAGCACTTGATTGTAAGGATAAGTCGAATAAGCAATTTAAACTCGACAGGATCGGAGAAGCGCTGCAAACTGCAGAGGGCTTTAAGCATGCAAGACTTCACCAGAAATCCACATCTGATATTTTTGGAATGACTGGCAAGGATACGACCTGGATCACCTTGCATTTGAAGACGAGGGCCTACTTGTTATTGCGTGAAGATCATCCACTATCCATTCCGTATTGCGAAAAAGGAAAAAACGAGTTTTATATATTCCATGGACCCGTACATAATTTCAATGGGATAGGCAGGTTTGTAATGGGGTTACTTGACGAAGTGACCGTAGTACAACCTCAGGCATTCGTTAATCACATTAAGAAGAAATTAAAGGATCAGCAATTAGTGAAGTAAAATGCAGCCACATAATTGGTGAATAGTATCTGATATCTAATGACACGTAATTCAGATACATGCTTTGACAGATTATTCGCTTACCTGCTTATCTTGCAGTGCAAATATGAAGCAGGAAAAATTTATCAATAAAGTTACGTTCCTATTGGCAACCATTGGCGGAGCAATAGGTATTGCCAATCTCATTGCTTTCCCTGCCATGCTCACTAAATACGGTTTGGCTTTCCTGATCTGTTACGTTGTATTTACCGTGATTATCGGTATTCCACTGATGTCTATGGAGATGGCGATTGGTCGTAATACAGAACTGAATTCAATTTCTGCTTACGAAAAACTGGGAGGAAAGAATTGGAAATGGCTTGGTATTCTGAATATCGCTTGCTGTTTCATGCTCTTTGGGCTGTTTATGATCTTGCTGATCTGGACCTTTCGTTACTTTCTCGGATTTATATTCAACAATGTTCCTGCCGATTTCGGTCTTTATCTCACTGAACACATTATTGAAATCTTTACATTGGGCGTTTTCTTAGTAGGGGTGAACGTGTTCATTGTGGGCAGAGGAATTGAGAAAGGAATTGAACAAGTGTCAAGCATTTTGGTTCCTGCCTTTGGACTCATGCTATTGGTTTATGCACTCATGAATTTTAAAAACATTGAGACAATTCGGATGAGCGTACGCGGGATCATGCAGGTGTCACTTCAATCGGCCAGCGATTGGAGACATATGCTGACGGATGCACTGGGCCAGGCATTCTTCTCTTTGTCGTTGGGAGCGGGTACCATGCTTACCTATGCACAATATTTAAAGAAGGACGCGCGAATACTTAATTTATCCAACACCATTGTGCAAACGGATACGATAGTTGCTCTTGTCTGTTGTCTGTTTGTTTTGCCCTTGGGATTGGATCAGCGATTTGCAGGCTCACCACTTTTTATTTTTGTAACGCTGGCCAGCTACTTTCAGCAGTTGCCCTATGGAAATTTTTTCGGTGCAGCATTTTTTCTGTGCCTTTCATTTATAGTGCTAACCATGACACTATCGGTAATGGAACCGGTGGTGAGTTTCTTGAAAAACAGGTATCCGGAACGAAGACCCCAATTGGCCATTATTACAGGTTTGGTGTCTATGATTTTCATGATCCCGCTTGCCCTGTCGTTTGGTGCAAATGATACGTTCACTCATTTTACATCAAAGCGATCTTTTTTTGACGTGTCTTTTGATATGTTTATTAATGTAGCGCTTCCTTTTGCAGGTCTGTTGATGGTTATCTTCATAACCAAAAGATGGGGATGGCATAATTTTGCCACTGAAGTCAGCTTGCCTTTACATAGTAAATCCATTCAAAGTTACCTGAAGGCATGTGCCTATGTATTTACCCCTCTTTTTTTAGTTGTACTTCTTTTGATTAAGGTGATCGAATTATTTTAGTGCGTTATTTACCGATACTTCTGGTTTTTGCTTCGGTAACTAATGCCTATCTTGTAGGTTGAATACCGCATGAAATTCGTCAGGCTGACTTTAATCTGTATTATTACCCTTCTGGTAGGCGTTCAGTCCGTGGATGCATATCCTGAATTGAAAGAAACGGAGGTTGAAAATTCCATTGCTGATGAATACGTAGTCTTTTCCGCATTCAAGGAAACAAAGGAGCAAGTCGTAGTACATGTTCAATCTTTCTTTTTTCGGGGGTTAAAAGCCGATATTGTTGTTGAAACTGAAATTAATTCAGAATCTCTTTTTTTAAAACATCGTTCCCTGATC
The DNA here is from genome assembly GCA_044228905.1 of Cyclobacteriaceae bacterium. Taxonomy (GTDB): domain Bacteria; phylum Bacteroidota; class Bacteroidia; order Cytophagales; family Cyclobacteriaceae; genus ELB16-189. The sequence goes on from JBGATZ010000027.1 coordinate 12,872, forward strand.
ATTTGATTTTTGCCGCTGAGACAATTCGTCTGTAGCGATCTTCCTCAGATTCTCAAATAGAATCTCATCGAACGATTATTTTATCACTTCATCATTTGATTCAACATGGCTATTCAACCTCATTTTCTCTGGATAGGATTTAACCTCTTTGTGCTGGGTATGCTCATACTCGACCTTGGCGTATTTCATCGAAAAGCCCACGCAGTGACTGTCAAAGAAGCGCTCACGTGGACAGTCGTATGGATTACATTGGCCATGGGCTTCAACGTTTTTGTGTATTACTATTTCGGTAGTGATAAAGCCTATGAGTTTCTCACCGGCTACGTTATTGAAAAATCACTGAGCATCGACAATATCTTTGTTTTTATCATGATCTTCTCTTATTTCAATGTAACTTCTGAGGCGCAACATAAAGTTTTGTTCTGGGGAGTTGCGGGTGCATTGGTCATGCGCATTATTTTTATCCTGGTTGGCATTGAACTGATACATAAGTTTCATTGGCTCATTTATATCTTCGGTGGCTTTCTCATTTTTACAGGCATTCGTTTCCTCACAGGACGATGCTACAGGTCAGTCGGATAAAAATCGGTTGTAAAATCATGCAGCTTTTTCGTGTTACTCCCGAGTTTAACGGCAATCAGTTCTTTGTATCCATAGATAAGAAGATATGGATCACACCATTATTTATTGTGGTGATCCTCATTGAAGTTAGTGATTTGATTTTTGCCGTTGACTCTATCCCGGCCATCCTGGCCATATCAGATGATCCATTTATTGTTTACACATCCAATGTGTTCGCTATTCTTGGATTGAGATCGTTATATTTTTGCGCTTGCGGGAATAGAAAAATATTTCAGGTTTCTCAAATACGGACTAGCGGTTATTCTGATTTTTTGTAGGAACAAAAATGGCCATTATGCCGACTGGTATAAGATATCTGTAGGTATATCGTTACTTTTATTTTAGTAACCCTTACTGCATCTGTTCTCCTTTCTTACCTTAAACCGGATAAGAGTAAAGCCTAAATGCGGGTGGCGTGATTTTGCAATCTGTGAGCATCTCAAACTCATAGATTGCATACTCCTTAATTATTAATAAAATCATTAAGACCAAAAGGAGTTAGCACATCATCTTTGATTTCGTCCCTACTAATGATTTTGGCAGAAGACGGTTTGCTCGTGAGTTTTCCTCAAGTCATTAGGCTGATTTTTTAAAAAAATATATACCGAAAACGACTTCGCAATCCGATGTTGTTTTTCAGATTACTTTATCTTAATCTTGTTAAGTAACCTGAATCGCAGCCGAATTTTTTAGCATGTTACTGACGCCCCATAACGATGAAAAAATTCTGAAAGCTCTCAAAGAGGGTAATGAAGAGGCTTTTCTTAAAATCTATGATCAGTACTGGTATAAAATATATCTCATCGCATATAAGCGTTTGAAACGCAAGGACATTGCGGAAGAGCTAACACAGGAATTGTTTTTAAAACTTTGGGAGAAGCGATTCAATCTGAAGCCTCAGAAAATTGAAAACTACCTCAGTGTATCAATAAAAAATGCAGTAATTGATCATATCCAATCTGGCCTGGTAGCAAATAAGTATCTTGATTTTCACAGAGCGTTTAGTGAAATAAATGGAAGTACTACTCAACAAAACGTTGAGTTTGATGCGCTTTCGGAAGCCATTGAAAAAGGATTGGCTCATCTCCCCGTTAAAACACAGGAAGTATTCAAACTGAGCCGGCTGGATAGCTGGGATTCGGATAAAATCGCACGTCATTTAAATCTTTCAGAGAAAACAGTAGGCTATCACCTTACCAAGTCATTGAAATTCATGCGTACCTATCTGCGTGAATACCTGTTGACACTTCTTTTTTTTATCTCCATCTGAGTATTCGCCTTGTTGTAAAAAATCTTTTTCAATCGGTTGAGGAGTTTTTCTGACCTACCCGTCTTTATTATATCCATCGTCTATAGTGTTGGGGCTGAAATATGAAGAAAGAAGAATTTCAAGAACTATTGCATCGGTATCGTGACGGTAATTGCTCATTAGAGGAAATTCAAAAAGTGAATAACTGGTTTGATTATATCTCGGATGAAAACAAGGAACTGAGCGAAGAGGAGAGAGAACAGGTGAATCTGCGGATCCGTGCTTCCATTCAACAAACACTTCCAGGCTTTCAGCCAGCGAAGGCGGGGAACCAGCGCTTTATGGTATTGAAGATTGCTGCAGGTTTTCTGTTTGCTATGTTGCTGACGTATGTCTTTGTCAACCGTACTCCGGATATTTCACGTGATGGCGTCAATCGGGTCATTTCCGCTGATCAAAGTATTCAGCATAAAAATCAGACACAACAGATTTTAGAAATACGTCTTCCTGATTCCAGCACCGTGCAATTGAAGCCCGGTGCAGAAATTTCCTATCTCAAGCAATGGAACAAAGAAAAACGTGAAGTTCACCTCGTTGGTGAGGGCTTTTTTGAAGTGGTAAAAGATAGCAAACGGCCGTTCTTCGTGTACGGAGGAGCAGTAATTACTAAGGTATTGGGGACCAGCTTTACTGTCAATGCCTCACGCAACGCAAAAAGTATTGAAGTAGAGGTGCGCACCGGTAAGGTGTCTGTTTATGAAGGAGTAGCAGAAGAAAATGCATTTACTCAGCATAATGAAACAACGGGAGTTATTCTTACTCCCAATGAAAAAGTAGAATATTTTATTGATGATAAGCATTGGGTAACTACCCTGGTATCTAAACCAAAGCCATTGCCAGAATCTAATAAGGAGGTGGAGTTTGTATTTAACGATGCGCCCATGAGCGAAATCATCAGCAGTATCGAACGTACCTATTCAATTAGTATCCTGATTGAAAACGATACTCCGTATTCATGCACATTCACGGGCGATGTTTCGATGATGGAGTTATATGATTTGCTTGATGTGATTTGCAAATCCACCGGAACTAACTATGAAGTGAAAGGAACAAAGATCTTAATAAGCGGAAAAGGATGTCAGTAGTATTTGATAAGCATTAAGTAGTTCGAAATAAACCAACCTAAACCCCTAATGACGCATGAATAGAACTGTTACTTAAAAGTAAGGTCGGCAATACAAGTACTGCCGACCTGTGTCCTTGGGCATCCTGCAAGATGTCCCAAAGTGTCTTGTAAAATAAATTTCCACTCATTCACAAAACTTCACAAGTTATGAAAAAACTGCCGTGGCCACAATGGTATGATTCAATACTGTTTATCATGAAAATTTCGCTAGCACAGTCTGTTATTGCCTTGGTTTTTAGCACATTGGCTTTCTCCAATGGCTCAAATGCCCAAGGTGTTTTAGATAACAAAATAACGATCCGCGTAGAAAATACAGAGCTGAAAAATGCGCTCTATAAACTTGAAAAACTGGCGGGAACAAAATTCGCCTATAGCCCGAGTGTAATCAGGCATCTCGAGCGAGTTACCCTCAATGCACAATCTGAAAAGCTGGGTAGCTTGCTGAATGAAATGCTCGATCCGATGGGTATTTCTTATACCGTAATTTCGGATAGAATATGTCTGTTTAAGTTGCCGGGAGATCCTTCAACAACAAACGCTAAACCCGAGGAATTTACCAATATTGATTGGATTGGAATCAGCGGAACAGTAACTGATGATCAGGGCTCTCCGCTTCCTGGTGTAAACGTTCTGGTAAAAGGAACGACCAACGGAACAGCAACTGATTCCAATGGTAAATATGTTCTTAATGTACTCGAAGAGAATGCTACACTTCTCTTCAGCTTCATTGGCTTCGAATCTCAGGAAGTCAGAATTGATAGCAGAACAGAGATCAACGTGACGCTTGTTGCTGATGTGAAGTCTTTGGAAGAAGTGGTCGTTGTAGGTTATGGTACCGCAAAAAAATCGGATTTAACCGGAGCGGTTGGTACAGTAAAATCGGAAGAGATTCTTGAACGTCAAGCACCCACAGTTGGTCAGGCATTAGCGGGCCGTGTAGCAGGTGTTTCTGTAAACGTTAACTCGGGCCGCCCGGGCGGACAGTCAAGTGTTCGGATCCGTGGGTTCAGTTCTATCAGTACATCCAACAACCCTCTTTATGTAATTGATGGCGTAATTATGCCAGTGGGAACGCAAACTGACGGATCGTTTTCTCTGAATAATGCGATTGATAACATCAACCCTTCTGACATTGCTTCTATTGAAGTATTGAAGGATGCTTCTTCTACAGCTATTTATGGTGCACGTGGTGCGAATGGCGTAATTATGATTACCACTAAACGAGGAAGTAACTCGGGTGGCAAAATTAATTATGATATGCAGTTGAGCGTGCCTACCATCGGTCCGAAGCGCGTGGAAATGCTTAACGCACAGGAATTTTTAGCAGTAGAGCAGCTGGGTTATGATAACATGAAGATCTATGATCCAACTGGCTGGAACTTTGCAACAAACAGCCATCCTGGAAGACAAAATCCGCAAGCAGCACGTGCAGCATTGACCAATATCGGTACCTACTCATTATTCGATGCAAGTGGAAATCCGCTGTATGATACCGACTGGATGAAGGAATCCACACAAAACAAATTATCACAAAATCATCAGTTGTCTTTCACTGGTGGAAATAAGGATAATAGCTATGGGGTATATCTTGGATACAGAGACGACAATGGTCTTTTGTTAAAATCATTCCTGAAAAGATACTCAGCCCGCTTTGTGATGGATAGCCAGCTGCAGCCCTGGTTGAAGGTGGGTGGTTCATTGGGTTACAATGCACAGTTTGAAAATATTGTAGATAATGGTACTGGTGGTTTGAATGTGGTGCGTATGATTACAGAAGCTCTTCCGATATTGCCTGTACAATACCCGAACGGTGCATACTCGCACAATAAGAACTACTCTGCTTCGATTGAAGGTGGACAAAACCCGGTAGACCAAATGTTGAAGAACACGTATTATCTCAACAGCAACAACCTGCTGGGTAATGCATATGCAAACATCCGTTTTATGGAAGGACTGGAATTCCGCACTACTGTGGGCGTAAACGTATTGGATCGTAAACGTAAACGCTACAATGGTCAGCCTGCCCTGCAAACTCCAACTTCTGTGAATGGTAATAACGACAGGGGTACAGCACGAGTTCGCAATGATCAGGAGACTTTCTGGTCATTTGAAAACTACCTGACTTACACCAAACGCTTTGCTGATATTCACTCACTTACTGCAATGTTAGGTCAGTCTGCGCAGGAAACAGATATCTATTTCTTCCAGGCCAGTTCAAGAAATTTCATCTCTGATTTTTTTGAAGTGAATAATATTGGTGGTGCAGTTGACTTTGCTGTTGATTCTCCTCCGATCAGCTCAGGAAGAACACGCTTTGCATTTAACTCCTTCTTCGGAAGAGTAAACTATGGTTTGATGGACAAATATCTGTTGACTGTAACTGGTCGTAGAGATGGTAACTCTAAATTTGGAGAAGCCAATAAATATGCATTCTTCCCTTCAGCAGCGTTGGCATGGAGAGTTTCCGAAGAATCATTCCTGAAAGGCAACACCGTCATCTCCAACCTTAAATTGCGTACCAGTTATGGATTAACGGGTAACTCAGAAATCTCTACCTATTCTTCATTGCCTGCGTTGAGAACAGTAACAGGTATCGTAAATAATGCACGTGTAGTAGGTGTGGCGAACAATCGCCTTGGTAACCCTGACTTGCAATGGGAAAAAACAGCACAGACTGATATAGGAGTTGAGATCGGATTTCTGCAAAACCGTATCACATTGGAGGCAGATGCATACTATAGGAAAACGACAGACATGTTGTTGTCTGCTCCGCTGCCAGTTACTTCCGGTTATGCAACAATTACCCGTAACGTAGGTAGTATGGAAAATAAAGGATTGGAATTTGCTCTGAATACAGAGAACGTATCCACTACCGATTTCACATGGAATACCACATTCAATCTTTCATTGAACAGAAACAAAGTATTGAAGTTAGCCAACCCGGCTCCAATCTTTGGAGTAGGTAATCCTAACTTCACCAATCACCTGGGGAACAGCTGAAGCGGCTGAAGCTGCCAAATATGGCAATAACTCATACCGTGGAACAGGTAAACCAATCCTGCCTGGTGATGTGAAATATCTTGATGTAAACGGAGATTATATCATCAACGATCTTGACCGTATGATCATCGGTAACGGAAATCCGAAATTCTATGGATCATTCATCAATAATTTACGATTCAAAGGATTTGATTTGTTGATCGACTTGCAATACTCATATGGTAATGATGTGTTGAATATGACACACCATTCCGGTGAAGACCGTACCGGTTTAGCGAACAGCTTTAAGTCTGTATTGAATGCATGGACAGCAGAAAATCAGAATACACAGGTAGCAGCAGTTCGTGACTCGAAAGCAGGATATGTCTCCAACGTGGATACACATTGGGTTGAAGATGGTTCATTCATCCGTGGCAGAAACATGGTATTGGGTTATACATTCCCAAGCAGCATGACGGAAAGAATTAAGTTGAGCAAGGCAAGAGTATATGTATCTGCTCAGAACTTCTTCCTGGCCACCAAGTATAGTGGAAATGATCCTGAAGTATCTACCTATGCAGAGCAACCATTCACACAAGGACAGACATTATTCGATTATCCGAAACCAACACTTTACATGTTGGGAGTAAGTCTTGGACTATAATGGTTTCAATTAAAACGATTTACATTATGAAATTGACGATAAAAAAATTAGGTAATATTCTCCTGTGCGCGGCACTCATCGTGAGTGCAGGATGTTCTGATTTCCTTGACGAAACAGACCCTTCGAACCCGTCTCCGGATACGTTCTTCACCAGTCCTACAGACGCGGAATTGGCAGTGTATGGCATTTATGAAAACCTGCGTTTCCATAGTGGAGGTGCCGGTATCTTCGTATCTAACTTTCAGATGCTGGATGCATTAAGCGGAACAGCAGAAACTGAAACTGGACAGAATTCAGATTTGAATACCTTATACAGCTATCAATACACAGGAGATAACCTGCTGTTATCACAATGGTGGAGAGAATTGTATGAAGGTATTGGTAATGCTAACCTGGCAATAGAAAAAATCCCGGGTATCCCGAATATTCTTCCTGCCAATCAGGCAAAGTGGGTGGGGCAGGCAAAATTCATGCGCGCATTCCATTACTTCTGGCTGGTAAGATTGTGGGGAGATATTCCATTGATTACAACTCCTGTATCGTTGTATACCGATCCATTGGTCAATCCATCACGATCAAGTACTCAAAGCGTATATGATCAGATCGTTGCTGATCTGAAAGATGCAGAAGGTGCAGGTTTCGCAGTGACGGATGCATCAGGATTGGCTTCGCAGATGGCAGTAAAATCATTGCTTGCAGAAGTTTATCTTACCATGGCAGGTTACCCTCTTAATAAAGGAACAGAATATTATCAACTGGCAGCGGCTAAAGCAAAGGAAGTAATTGATTATGCTACTGCTAACCCTGGAAGAATCGGATTATTTCCTAGCTATGATGATCTTCACAACCCTGCTAAGGAAAATACATTGGAGCACATCTTTGAAATTCAGTACGCTCCGGGTATTGCCAACGGTGGTTATCAGGACAAGTTTCTGAAAAACAATCTTGACTTCACCGCATCTGGTGAAGTAGGAACAACAGTGCCTACTGCTGCATTCTTGGCTTCTTATGAAGCAGGTGACAAGAGAACACAGGAGAAAGGTTTTTACTTCAAGCAATACTGGCAATTAGGCGGAGCTGCTAATGGCCCGGCAATCGATCTGGGTAGATTCTATGTGTACAAGCATTTCGATACACCAGCTAATGGTGTATTAGGAACAGCTGGTACTGGTGCTTCAGGATTGAATTACCCGTTGATCAGATATGCTGAAGTATTATTGCTCTATGCTGAAGCTCAAAATGAGATTGGTCCTGGAAATGCTGATGCGTTTAATGCGCTGAAAGCTATTCGCGATCGCGCAGGATTACTTACTGATCCGACATTGGTTGCTAATCAAAATGCATTCCGTGAAGCAGTATGGAGAGAACGCTGGCATGAGTTGAGCTACGAGAATATCACATGGTTTGATATGATCCGCTTACGTAAATCATATAACAATACTTCGTTTGTGGATTTCGTAGGAGCTACGTTAAATGGTTCTACACTCGAAGCAAA
>JBGATZ010000522.1:0-2479 GCA_044228905.1 Cyclobacteriaceae bacterium
CTTCATATAAAATTTAGGTTTAGGTTGAATGTCACCCGAAAGAGATGACTATTCAAATCTCAGGAATGATTACCCTAATGGAATGACGGGAAGAATGGTATTGTGACTGAGTGGCGGTCACGCAAAGAGAGTGATTAACTCATCACGCATATTATTTTAATCAACAAAATCAGGGTTGCTGATCTTCTATATTTACTCAGGTGCGTATAAACAAAAATGCCCCGTTTTGCGGGGCATTAAAACACATATGTAAAGATCGATCAGATCAGTTTTTCCAAGCTTGCTTTGGCGAGTGCTTCGCTCTTGCTTCTCACCTGCAGTTTTGAATAGATATTCTTGATGTGTGTCTTCGAAGTCTCCTTTGAGATAAACAATTCTTCCGATATCTGTGTATAGGTTTTTCCTTCCGAAATCAATGTAAGAATTTCTGTTTCTCTTTTGGTGAGCGGACTATTTGGATTCACGTGATAATTATCAATCACCAGGCGTGCAATCTTGCTGCTCATTGGTGCTCCTCCTTTTACGATTTCCTCCAGGGCAGTGAGCAGCTCCAGGTAATTTGCGCTTTTGGTAATGTAACCTGATGCTCCTGATTTGAGTGCATCAAAAACGAGTTCACTGTCTTCATAGACCGTAACCATGACAATTTCCGAGTGCGGGCTTTTCTCCTTAATAATTTTGGTACCCTGAATACCATTCATGCCTCCCGGCAATTCGATATCCATCAGCACGATGTCTGGCTTGTCGGAATTGAGATGCTTGATTGCTTCTTCGCAGCTGCCATAAGCATTTACCACAAAGAATTTAGGAGAACTGTTCACAATCAGCAGAAAGCTGTTTCTGATTTCAGGATCATCCTCTACGATGAGTACTCTTTTTTTAAATAGTGACGCCATGTTGTTTGCGTTTAGTGGTGGAGAATAAAAGACTTATTTTAGTACCAGATCCGGGGCTGCTTTGTATTTGCACTTTTGCTTTCATGCGTTCCGCACGCCCCGTCATATTTTTAATTCCATTAAGTTTCCTTATTTCAGACAATTCAAATCCACAGCCATCGTCCTGTAATTCCATCACGAATTGATCACCCTCTTCTTTTAACGTAAACGACACATTTTTGGCTTTCGAATGATTGAACGAATTGGTCATTGCCTCTTTGAAGATCAGGTTGGCCTCACGACTGAAGCCATACGCCACGTGTGTCTTCGACTTTACTTCGTTGAACGCTCTGAAGTTGATTTCTTTTTCGTTAAATAACTTTTCACCAAAATCACGGATGTGAATAAACAGCTTCGAAAGCTCATCATTCACCGGATCGATACTCCAGATAAAATCGCGCGTACCGGTATATAAATACTTAGCCGATTCCTCCACCTTATTGTAAAGCTCAAGTGAATGTCCATTTCCATTGGAGTGTCCGTTTCCATTCAACTTCATTAAGCTGATGTAATTGATAATACGGGTCAGTTGATTACCCATTTCATCATGAAAGTCGCGTGCGATTTCTTTACGAAGACTATCTTGCTCCTGTTGCCTGATCCGTTGCACTTCCATCATCTTCACAATATTTCTTCTCAATCGCATGTAGACCATCAATCCAACCACTGCGAGAATAAGAATGGTCATTGAAATCTGAAACGCAGCAGTTTGATAAAACGGAGTGAGTACAATAAACGAATATACCAAAGGTTCCTCATCCCAGCTGCCTTTGTTATCAGTTCCCCGCACTTTGAATTTATATTCACCAGGTGGAAGATTTCCGTACGTAACCTGACTCGTGGATGAAGGCATCGACCAGGTCTTATCAAAATTTTCAAGTATGTATTGAAAACTTACTGCTTTCGGATATCTTTTATCAACACGGTTAAAACGAAAGGTAATGTGGTTTTTATCTGGTGGCAGATTGAGCCTGGTTGGAATCTTAAAAAAACCTTTCACACTATCGGCATACTCATGGCTGTTGAACTGACCATTGAAGATTTCGACACTGGTCAGGTGTAGTCCAAATGAATGCCATCCTTCGTTCCGCAAGTCATTGTAGTGATACACACCGTCTATCAATCCAAAATATTTCTCCTTTCCAAGATAAAATGCATTAAGATTGGTTTGTAATCCGGCCAATCCATTATCAAATCCAAAATGCAGATTTTCTTCTACTTCCAGTTTATCAGAAAGCTTGATCTTCGAAATTCCTTTTTCAGTTCCGATCCAGATACGATCTTCCGCATCGGCTGCTACAAAGTAGATAAAGTCAGAAGGAAGTCCGTTGCGTGTATCTACAAAATTCTTTTGCTCTGTGTCCGGGTTATATACAATCACACCTGCACCGCCTGACCCGATCAGCAGCCATTTCTTTTTATAGAGATTGATAGATTGAATCGATGTATTTTCAAATTCAGGAATAGCGATAGAAGAAATCTTCCCATTGTAAACTGCATTCAATCCATTGTCGCCACCTAAAAATACTTTCTGATGGTAAGGC
>JBGATZ010000028.1:0-20661 GCA_044228905.1 Cyclobacteriaceae bacterium
CAAGCGAGGGTTCCAAAAAAACCTAACGATTTTGCCTTTTTGTTAGGATTGTAAAAAATCAAACAATTAAATAGCTGATTTTCAATATCTTGAAACAGATGAACTCCTCAAAAATAATTCGCGTGTGGCAGAATTTTATTTGGATTGCAATCCTATCTATTTTCGTCTCTTTCTCCAAATAATACCCACAGGTTTAAAGTGTGAAGGCCGGAAATCATAGAAAATCGATTATTCTGTTAGCGCTGGCACTGTTGGTACTGCTTCTGGCGAACATTGCACTGGGAAGTGTACAAATCCGTCTCGTTGAGGTGATCAGTGCCATTTTCGGTGATGGAGAAAATTCAACTTTTACGGAAATCATCTGGCAATTCCGGATTCCGAAAGCGCTCACATGCATTTTAGCCGGAGCTGCGCTCTCGCTGAGCGGCCTCTTAATGCAGACGCTTTTCAGAAATCCACTGGCCGGACCAGATGTATTGGGATTAAGCTCCGGAGCCAGTTTGATGGTAGCCATTGTGATTCTTGCAGGCCAATCAGCATCACTGTTCTTTATAGCGTCCAGCCCCTGGGCAGTGGCCATTGCCGCGAGTGTAGGAGCATCCCTTGTGTTTCTGCTAGTGATGGTATTATCGAAATATGTGAAAGACAACACTTCTTTATTAATTATCGGATTGATGATTGGTGCTACCACTGCATCCATCGTTGGTGTATTGCAGTATGTAAGTCGTGCGGAAGATCTTCAGGCATTTATGATCTGGACAATGGGAAGTGTAGGCGCAACAGGATGGTCTGAAATTCTCGTTTTGTTTATTTCATCTATAATTGGGTCAGGCATTGCACTCTATTTCATGAAAGCCCTCAATGGCTGGTTGCTTGGCGATAACTACGCCATCAGCCTGGGCATTAATATAAAGCGATCACGTTTCTGGATTGTAACCGCTACCAGTTTGATGGCGGGAGTAGTGACTGCTTTCTGTGGACCAATTGCCTTTGTAGGATTAGCAGTACCGCATCTTGTACGTTTAGTGATTCCCACAACGAATCATAAAGTTCTGATTCCTGGTGTAATGATTGGAGGTGCAGTGTTGTTGTTGTTTTGCGATATCCTCGCCCAGCTTCCCGGAAGTACTCAGATTCTTCCACTAAACGCGGTGACTTCGATTATTGGAGCACCCGTAGTAATCTGGATGGTGATTAGAAGTAAAAAAATAAGAGTCTGATCGGTTAACCAGACTCTTAACGTGATATGGATTCAGATAACTACTTCTTCCTTGTTGCTTTAAAAGGAAAGGTCATTCCTCCTGCTTCCGTCCCTCCTATCAATTCATCTCCGTTGAGAGTAGCATCCAAAGCGACCATGAATCCATTGTAAGGAATTTCACCTGTAATCTTCTTCGTGTCTTTATTATAAGTCACTTTTTCCAAAGGAACTGTGCCATTAGATGAAATCATTTTTGCTGTATAGACCTCGCCTGTGGAAGTGATATTTAGCACTCCCTTAAAATCACCCTCAGGTGTGCCCGTTATTGAATAATCCCAATCGCCAACCGGTGTAATCGGGGCCATTGTTTTTGTACTTGCACAGGAAGCCAGAATTAAAATAACAAAGACATAAAGAATAGAATGTTTCATAACGATAAGGTTTATACTTCAAGATAAGAGACTATCTGCAATAATTTAACTACTGATCAGACATTATCATTTAATTTTAGACCGGCATGAAACAGGCAACGCTTCAAACACATGAACTGAGTGTAGGATTCGGCTCAACGAAAGTTCTTTTCGAGAACATCAATCTAGCATTGAATGCGGGTGAACTGGTTTGCTTCATGGGGCCAAACGGAATTGGTAAATCATCACTGATCCGAACGCTTGCGGGATTGCAAACACCTCTGGCAGGGCAAGTCTCTGGCAGGGATGAGAAAACAGTGGCTGTAGTTCTCACCGACCGGATTGCAGCATCGCACATGACAGTAAACGAGTTGATTGCTTACGGACGCTATCCTTATCTAGATTGGAATATTTCATTGGGAGAAGAGGATCAACGAATTATTCAGCATGCGATTGATACGGTTCGCATTGAACATCTGCTGGATAAAAAATTATATGAATTAAGTGATGGTCAGACTCAACTGGTGATGATTGCACGTGCGCTCGTGCAGAATACCCCCGTGCTTCTAGATCTGGCTCACCACTGCTGATAAATCAATCAAGACAGGAATACCTGAAGATCTTGTTTTAGATAATTCGATGGATGAGGCTTTCCGATTCAAAGGTTTTGATTTAAAAACAGGAAAGGTGGAACAGGAGGCCTATCTGAAAATAAAAATCAAGCTGAAAGGTGAAGGACCTGTTTACCTCTGGACAAGAAATGCACTGGAACGCAGCGGATATGAAATCGATTCAACTGCGAATACCTGTATCGAAATAATAGACGGAAGATGGAAGATAAAGGAGAACCCTTTCTCTTCATTACGTGAACTGTTAGCCTATCTGCGCTAAGGGATTGTAACAATCCTATACGTTTGGGTGACCCCACCAAAAATACCGTATCCATTTTCAATATTGTTCTCAACCTTGACGGGCTGAGAAAAAGGATCATCGCGTGTATCGCGTTGAAGCGTTGACGTTTTCAAATACCAATAGAGGTCTTTTGAAATCGTTCGGAGATAAACGAAATACCGTTTAATCTCCGGGTTACTGAATACCTGAGATTCAAATTCAAACACTACGCTTTGGCCGTTAAAATAAGTGTCATCGAAAATAGCAGGTAAGAGGTAATAGGATGCTGTATTGTTCTTGTATGCAGGATCGACAAATGTTAATCCTAAATATGTGCCATATTCAACAACATCCGGTTTGGTGTTTGTATCTCCGGCAATAACAACTTCGTAATAATTGTTTCCCGGGGGATCAGTAAAGCCTACTTTAAAATTGATGTTGTTTGTCCCTGGATACGAACCCGGTCCCATTAACTTAAACTCAAAGCTTTCGATTGTCACAGGTTGGGGATGCACGTATTCGGTTACCAGCGATGGATAAGGAGGAGCGGTTACTTCCATTCTATACCTCTTGCCTGCCTTAGGTTTGGCGGTTGTTGCTTTGTACAGCGCACCATCGGGATCTTCGTTGGCAAAAGAAAGCGATTCAATAAAGACATCATCCTCATACAGCTTTATTGTTCCATTTGTTACTGGCCTGGAGTCAAACGGCTTTAGGATAGCCTCACTCAACGATAATCTTCCCTCCCATAAATGATCTTCCTGAGTAATGCTGTAAAAGGCCAGCTTACGGTCTGGTTCGGGCAGTTCAACAATCACATCGCTGTTACAGCTTGTTAACAACAATACGAAAACAAAAAAAATCGAAATATATTTTTTCATTTTCTCAGATTTTAATGGAATAGGAAAGAGAAGGGAGAACAGCAAACAAACTTTTTTGAATCAGTATCTTTCCGGTGATATCAGATCCAAACTCCAGGTAAAATGGATTCTTCCGGTTGTATGCATTGTAAACAGAACAGATAAGCTGATGGGATAACTTCTTCGTTTGAAAGGAGTACGAAGCATTCAAATCCAATCTGTGGTAATCCCTCATTCGAAAATTATTTCGCGATCCAAAATGTTCGATGTATTGATTTTCATAAATACTCACTAAGTTATAGGGGTCAAGCATAATTGCTGTCATTCCTATGCGGTAAGCTTCCAGTGGCAATGTCACTGCGTTACCTGTTCCATACACCCAGGAAAGCCCGAGATTCCATTTCTCGGAAAGGGTATAGCTCAATGCGATCTTGGCGTCATGCCTGCGATCATAGCGATAAGGAAACCATTTTCCGTCATTGATATTATCAAACTGACGATTCGTCCAGGAAAGTGTGTAGCCTATCCAACCATTGAATTTTCCTTGTTTTTTATGAAGAAAGAATTCGCTGCCATAACTTTCACCTCTTCCCACATCTACTTTCTCCTGCCAGTTTTGATCCACGTTCAGGTAAGACGCTCCGTCTTTATACTCAATCACTTTGCTCATGCTTTTATAATATGCCTCCACACTTATTTCATATTCATCGTTGAAGGTTTCAGCAAGACCCAATGCCCACTGATTTGAACCTTGTGGTTCTATCTTTCCGGTTGACGGAACCCAGAGATCGGTAGGCAAGCCAATGCCGGCATTGGTCAACAGATGAACGAATTGGACCATGTTCGCGTACGATCCTTTCAGAGCAAGATTATCGGCCAGTAAATAACGGAAAGACAATCTTGGTTGCACCGAGGAATAGGTTTTACCATCTACCAGAAATGCTGCAGAGTGAACACCTGCGTTCACTTTCAGTTTTGAACTTAACTGCCAGTCATCTTCCACATAACCTGAAAACTCGTTAGCATCCACTTCATTTGATTCCCATTCACCGGAAGTAATTGCTTCGGTGGAACGAATAGCCAGCACGCCACGAGTAAACTGATGATGAATGGCATTAGCTCCAAATCGGATGTAGTGTGACGGACCAGGAATAAAATCGAAATCAACACGACCTGCGAAGTCGTTGATACCCGACTGATATTGGTATTTATAGTGCTGATTTTTGACTTGGCCTGAAGGTAGCTCTTCTGATCTGCTGCTTTTGTCTGTGAAGGTGTCAAATTGATAACGGCTATAAGTAGCTGATGTGGTTGAGAATAATTTCTTATTGAATACGTGATTCCATCGTAAGGCCGCAACCGCGTTGCCCCATCTTAATTGAGAACTGCTTTCGGAGGAGTATTTTATTTTATTGTCACTGAAAGCCTGGGAACTACCCGAATTTGCCTTATCATTTCCCAAATAGCCACTAAGATAAATCCGGTCTTTCTCACCAATACGGTAATTAATCTTTGCATTCAGATCATAGAAATAATAATCATCAGAGATTCCTTGCGTTTGCTTTGCCAGCGTAGATGATTTCAGAAGATTCAGATAGCTCCTTCGCGCTGAAACAATAAAAGAAATCTTTTTACTAACCGGGCCTTCTAACACAAACTTGGAAGAAACCACACCCACCGTAGCCTGAGCGGATAGTTTTTTTTGATTCCCTTCTTTCATGCTAATGTCAACCACGGAAGAAAGACGTCCTCCGTAGCGTGCAGGAAATCCACCTTTCACCAGTTCAACGTGATTGATTGCATCTGCATTAAAGGTGGAGAAGAATCCGTATAAATGAGAGGGGTTGTATAGGGGTACACCATCCAGCAAGATTAAATTTTGATCTGCTCCTCCGCCTCTAACATATAGTCCACTCGTTCCTTCATTCCCGCTCTGAACTCCCGGAAGGAGTTGCAAAACTTTGATTACATCTGCTTCACCCATAAGAGTAGGCATTGCTTTTACCTGAGTCACCGGGATATGCAAAGTGCTCATTGATGACGACTCATGAATTTTATCAACTTTGTCGCCTTCAATAACCACCTCTTGTAGTCTATTTATGGGGCTTAGCCTTACATTAAGAACAGTGTCTTTAGCGGAAATACGAAGTCGTAAAGATTGATAGCCTACATAGGAGTAATGAAGAATAACGGAGTCTCCGGTGGTTGTAATACTGTAAAAACCATATGCATTAGAAGAGGTGCCGCTCTGTCTTCGGATATTATAAACTGTTGCCCCAATCAGATTCTCGCCATTTTCCGCATCCCGAATATAACCCGTAACTGTGGCACTCTGAGCAAAGCTTTGCCATGCGAACAGCAGACCTAATAATTGAACGGTTACAAATTTCATAATGTATTAAGCTACTAAAAAAACATTCCGATAACTTCACGCTATCGGAATGCATTAATGTTCGTTCCTATACTTCAATTCCTTTGTAAACGAATAGGTAACCTTAAATCCGCTCTACACCAAGGCCTGGCTTGTCGGAGCAGCTCATCACCCCATCTTTCAGGATAAATCCACCCTTCACCACATCGCGGGCTAAGTCTAAGCTTCCGTCAAGGTCAATGTATCTGGTGTTCGAGCAAGCGAATGCAGCATGCAATGCAGCAGTGATACTGACGATACTTTCATCATTACATCCCCAGAAGAGATCAACGCCTTCCTGCAGACCAATATCTGCAATTTTCAATGCCTGGTTTACACCTCCGCATTTCATCAACTTGATGTTGAAGATACCAGCTGCGCGTGGTGGCTTCACCAGTTCCATTGCATCTTTCGGAGAAAGTAATGATTCATCCGCGGCAACAATAGTTCTTATTTCTTCAGGAAGTGTTTTCAATTCAGCAACTGCTTTAGCTGGCAATGGTTGCTCCACTAACTCAACATCGAGATGCTTGGTCTTGTTGTAGAACTCAATGGTTTGAGGAATCGTGTATCCCTGATTGGCATCAATACGGATCACGAACTTCTTACCAAACTTCTCTCTCAACTTCACAATGCGTTCAATGTCTTCATTAAGATCAATTCCAAGTTTTACCTTCAATACGGTAAACCCACGTTCACCATACTCCTGAGCTTCTTTCAATGTTTCTTCTACATTCTTAATACCAATGGTATTTGAAGTGGGGAGTGATTTAATTTTTTGTCCCAGGAATTTCACCAATGGAACACCAAGGTGCTTTGTGAATGCATCGTATAAAGCAATATCAATAGCAGCGCGAACAGCAGGGTTCTTTGGAAATTTTTTCCACGCTTCAAAATTCAGTTGATTCACCTCATTGATATCTCGACCTATCAGGAAATCAAGATTCTTTTCCTGAAGTGTCTCGATAGTCGATTCTAATGGTTCCTGAGTTACATATTCACTCGGACAACCTGCACCGATACCGGTCACACCATTATCCAGAGTAATTTCAATGAAGGCATTGATTACTTCATCGATCGTTTTAAATGCGATGGTATATGGTTTGGTGTTCCCCAGATCAGTGTTCCAGGTCTTAATGCTTTTTATTTTCATGGTGGGTAAGAGAAAAGTGAATGACTATGCTTTTGATTTCTTGATCAGCTGTTCGAAGACCGGAACTAATTTCTCCACGCTGTCTTCCAGTGGAAGAATAGCAGGAATGCCCAGTTCTTTTTCATACTTAGCTGCTTGTTCACGCGCATCTGCTTCAGTCATCTTCATCGTATTTATAGTAACAGCAACAGTTGGAGCACCGTAGATTTTAATCAAATCAATTTCATCTTTCACCGCAGGCAAATAAGCAGGATAGTTTTCCATGCCTTTGTATTGCTTGCGGGCGGGGTTGTGCTGTAACACAGCGGCATCAGCAGCAGCAGAAATAATCCATTCTGCGCCCGCAGGACCACTTGGATTTCTCAATGAAGATTGACCTTCAATAAAAATGATATCTGGTTTTGCTTCTTCCCAGCATTGAACTACCGCATGTTCCATTTCACCTGAAATGAAATCATTCAAAGTGCTATCGAAAATAAAACCATACTTTGCACCCTGCATCCAACCTGTCTGGCCCGTATAGATCATCTCGGCCTTATAACCTGCCTTGCGCATCGCTTCTACCAGGAAACGGGTAGTGGTGCGTTTTCCCAAAGCGCAATCTGTTCCGAGAACAGCCACTTTAGGGCATTTCACTTTTGCAATGTCTCCATGCCAGAAGTGAAGGTCTTTGAATTTCTTCGGCTTGCGAACGTCAATGATTTCCAAACCTTTTTCTTTTGCCAGACTTGCCAGTTCTTCATGATCAGAAACATAATCATGCAGACCATTTACTAAGCTCAATCCGTTTTCAAGCGCTACTTTGAGCATAGAACGCATAGAGTCAGGAATCACTCCGCCTTTGGTAGCTACTCCAATAATGCAATACTTCGCTTTCTCCTTTGAATTTTTAATGAAGTCCGGAATAGAAGCATACACCGGAATGTTTCTCTTCTTACCATCGAGTACTTCACCGGCATCTTTGCCAGCCTGATCTTCATCAATTACTCCAATGATATTGAAACGTTCCGTTCCACGGATCAAACCGTGCGCTGTTTTACCACTATCACTATCCAGGTAGCCGGCAGTGATCACGATCGCATTACTCTTTTGCATTTGCCAATTCAGTTTTAAGAAGCTGAAAATTAATCAGGAATTTGATTCGGGAATGACCGCACACAAAATTTCTTTTTCCGGAAAAAACCTAAGGCCTATCGTATGTTAGTCGGAATTCAGAGAGATCTGGCTTACGCTCCCGCTTGCGGTCTAATTCGTATTTGTAAATGAGTTGCCCGAGGTTTTTCATGAAGGGAAAACCGAGTTCTTCATAGTCGTACTTATTGTCGTTATAAATTCCATCGCGGTTGGTATTAATCACCACTGAAAGCATGAACTCCACCCCGTTTTCAAAGTCAACAATGTAGGCATTGTCAATCATGTAGCCGTAAGCATCGCCTACCTTGTTGAATATCCGGATGTGCTCAGGTATTTTCTCCTTGTTATCTCCATACAGCAAAAACTTGCAATACGCATCATAGAAGGTGGTGTCTGCACGATAGGGAGGATAGATCGTCTCAGTTGGATATTGTGACATATACTTCATCACAAACTTCCGATCCTCCTCAGTAAGATTAAACCTTCTCTTTTCCTCCACTTCATTCGGAAACAAAACTGCTTTAAGGATCTCCTGCTGATCAACCAATGGATACGAATTCCGGTAAGTAAAGTCAAACGGCTTTCGCAACAGTCTTCCGTTACTTATGAAGCCTTTACCCTTTTTCACGATTCGCGGAGGGAGAATGGAATCCGGATTAACCAGCATCGGCTGACTGTAAATCAATCTATCATCCTTTACAAAACGAATTGCTTCCGTGTGTCGATTCTGATCATTATTAACTGGTCGTTCCAGCCTGTGAAGAATTCGCATATTAAATCCCTTGCTCCTCAGGATCTGGTTTGTTTCCTTCTGTCCCATAAATTCATACAGACGGTTGTAGGCATCATTGTCGCTCACTACCAAAATCTTTCTGGCATATTGTGCCACTGATGGCAATCCATTTTCAGCGGTTACATCGGTTTTTACCGAAGACTGACCTGCGTACACACTATCATGAAGCATGTGAGTACTTTTGTCGAGCCCTTCTATTCTCAATCCGTTCAGCTTTTCCAAAGCCAAAAGCACAAGAGGCAATTTTACTGTGGAGGCGGGATAGAAGTAATTAGTGGAATCCACGTTAAAATAAAAAGACTTAAAAACTGGCCGGTTATTTGCGTCTCTGTTGATCTGAGTATAGAGAATCTGAATTTCCAGAATCTCACGGTGATCGAGAATGTATTTGAATTTTGCTTTTTCTGTACTCATCAACTGAAGCAGGAACTGTTTATCTTCTTTCACCATTGACTGACACAGCGAGGTGATGGAGAGACTCACTAAAAACGCTAAAAATGTTTGCTTCATTTGAAATTTAAGAGAGCGACTAATTTAACGTAAATTTGAAACCAAATAAGAATGCCATGAAATACGTATTCATCCTTGGATTTGTCTTCTGTGCAGTAATCACCCAGGCTCAATCTATTAGCGGAACCTGGCAACTCACTGATGAAAAAACCTGCTTTCAGTCATCTTTGAGTGAAACCATGGAGCAAAGCGATACCGAAAAAGAGCTCACTTCTCAGATGGGAAGCTCTGCGAAAAGCAGCGTGGCGCGCCTGATTCGCTTTGATTCAAAAGGCAAAGGAGAAGAAGGTATTTTCAAAACTGGCAAAAAGAAAGGAAGCAGTATGGAACCTTTCCGATATCAGATCAAGGGTTCTGAACTTCAGTTCCTGGACAAGAAATCGGGGCTGATTAAGGAGCGCTATATCATTGAGGAACTTACCGATGTTACACTGCGTTTCCACGATGCTAAAAAAGACTGTGAGATTAAAGAGTTTACAAAAGTAAAATGACGGAGATAGCTGTTGCGAAAAGAGACATACGAAAGCTCAAACTGGATGAGCTTAAAGAATTCTTTGTACAACATGGTGACAAAGCTTTTCGTGCGCAGCAGGTTTATGAATGGCTCTGGATGAAATCGGCTAAGGATTTCGATCAGATGACCAATCTGTCTTTAGCAACTCGTGACATGTTAAAAGCGCACTTTGTGATCAATCACATTCACGTTGACAACATGCAGCGCAGCACGGACGGCACTATTAAAAATGCCGTGAAGCTTCATGATGGCTTGATTGTAGAGTCTGTTCTCATTCCAACGGAAAAAAGAATCACTGCTTGTGTTTCCTCGCAGGTAGGTTGTAGTCTGGCCTGCAAGTTCTGTGCTACTGCACGCCTGAAGCGCATGCGTAATCTGAGTCCTGATGAAATTTATGACCAGGTAGTGGCCATCAAAGAGCAGAGTGAATTATTCTTTGGAAGACCGTTGACCAACATTGTATTCATGGGCATGGGCGAACCGTTGCTTAATTATAATAACGTTCTGGCCGCCATTGAGAAAATCACTTCACAAAAAGGATTGAATATGGCTTCACGCAGACTTACTGTTTCGACAGTAGGAGTTGCCAAGATGATCATTAAAATGGCAGACGATGGCGTCAAATTCAATCTTGCCGTTTCTCTTCACGCAGCTATCAATAAGACACGTTCTTCCATCATGCCAATCAACGATGCGACCTCGCTCGAAGAACTGGCGGAAGCATTGAAATACTGGTATCAGAAAACCAAAAGCAAAGTCACATACGAGTATGTGGTTTGGAAAGGAATCAATGATAACAAAGAGCATGCTGAAGCACTGCTCAAATTCTGCAAGCACGTTCCCTGCAAGGTAAATCTGATCGAATACAATCCCATCGATGATGGCGAGTTTCAGCAAGCCGACCAAAAGGTGCTCGACATGTATATGGATCTGTTGGAAAGCAACGGGATCACTACACGCATTCGCAAGAGCCGCGTGGAAAGATATCGATGCGGCTTGCGGCCAGTTGGCAAATAAATCTTAGGGCAAGACAACTTTTGTTTAAAGTCAGGCATCCATAGGTGAAGACCTGAATGCAATTTCTTATTAAGATTTTATTCGTCATTTTGTTCTTGCTCGTTTAAATGCAGCTCAAATTAATCTTTCGGGGAGGTGATGGACCTAGCGTCATATAAACCCATTATCGTATGTGAGTATACAGGTGGCTGGCAAAAACAACAGCGATCACTAACGAAGAAGGACTCTTTAAATTATGGTGCAAACCAGGAGATACCATCACATTTAATCGGATTGGATTTAATGCCGTCACCATTGTGAAATTAGCAAGTGAAAGCGGAATCATCATTTCAATGAGTGAGTCTTCTACCCTTCAGCCTGGCCCACTATCTTTGATGACTTAAACCTAAGGGCAGGCACGTTGGAAAAGATATATTATTCTCCCCAAGCCTTTTCTAGAACTTAATGATGAAAGATCCAGTCGGAATGGTTCAGACATTCGGAGCCGGGTCCCGGGAGTGTTTTCTTATTTCACGGCTGAGCAAATAGAAAAACGAAAAATGAAGAAGGTAACAAGGGAACTCGTAGCCACCCAGGTGTATCGGGAAGTAATGTCATCCGAAAAAGTTAAAGCAGACCTGATTGCGCAATTTTCCATTACTGAAGCACAGTATTTCAAAAAGATAGAGGCATTTAATATTCAACATCCCGATGCAGCCTATTCCAAAGATCGTAGGGAAATCATCAGCCTTCTTACGTGGTTTTTTGCCCTGAAGTAGAGAAAGTCTAGATTTTATTACCCAGTTAATAGATCTTAATACACGATTCGCACCAAATTAGTTATCAAGATCGATTTAACTTTATTTGTGGCACGTGAATTAAATGCAACTTAATCTTAAAACTTTCTTGTTTCGTCCTTCATCCTAAGTATCTGGACCTGACCTATGGCTAAGTATTTCTGGTTTTTGTTTTTGACTTTTTGTAGTCCTTTAGCTGCTATTGCTCAGCTTACTATTTCAGGTGTAACCAGAGATTCTATTACGCTAAAGCCTCTTCCGTTTGTCAGCATTGTTACTGCAAACAAAAATTACGTTACCTCAGATAATGAAGGAAGATTTTCTATTACCTGCCATCTGGGCGACACTTCTGTATTCACGCACCTGGGCTACAAAAAGAAAATTCAAATCCATTTTAAAAGCGAAGTGGGACTCAGTGTAACGCTCAGCGAGTTTGCCTATTTACTGGAAACCGCTTCGGTGATCGATGAATTCAAACCGCAGGGAAAGGAACAATGGAAAACCGGAAAATATCAGCTACAGCCATTTGAAGAACGCGTGAACACCGAGCCTGGCGGTGTAGCTTACTTTGGTGCAGGAGGATCGATCAGCGGACTCCTCTCGCGTTTTAGCAAGTACGAAAAGGATAAGAAGAAACTAGCTCACGAAAAACAGGATGTGGTGGCCACACAAACGTATCGCGATGTACTCTCATCAGAACAAGTAAAGCAGGATTTGATGAAACTCTTTTCGTTAACAGAAGCGGAGTACTACAAGAAAATAGAAGCCTTCAATATTCGCTACCCGGATATTGCCTATGTGAAGAGTCGGGATGAAATCATTAACCTCCTCACAGGCTTTTTCGCTCTAAAAGAAAAATAGCCAAATCCAATCAGTTCTCTCATTTTTTTGCATTTAATTTTTTATAACTTTATTTATGAATGAACGTTCATATACAATAAATTATGCCAAAATCAACAAATCAAAAAGAACGTATAGCGAGCACAGCATTAGAATTGTTTGCCAAGTACGGATACGCCAGTACTCCCATCAGCCTCATTGCCAAAACAGCAAAAGTGTCTCAGGGGCTCATGTATAATTTCTTCAAAAGCAAAGAGGAACTACTGAAGGAGATTATGACCATCGGTTTTACGGATATCGCTCAATCAATGAGCAGTTATGAAAAAGGCCTTGATCCGAAAGAAGCCATTGAACTGCACGTGCAAAGTACCATTCAGATTATTAAACAGCGTCAGGTATTCTGGAAACTGCTGCATTCAATTCGGTTACAGGGAAAGGTATCCTCCTCGATGCAAAAACAGTTTCAGCAAGTCGTGCTTTCAGTCACCACAACCTTTCAGAAGGTCTTTAAAAAATTAGGTTACAAAAATCCTGAACTGGAGGCAATGCTCTTCCTCACGCAGATTGATGGGCTAGTCATTCTGTATCTGCAGGACAATACCATTCCTATTGACAAACTTGGTCAGCAACTAATAAAACGATATCAATAATGAAAACACAACCCGCCTGGCTTAACAAAGCACTTTATCCATTCGAATCGAAATGGATTGCTGTTGATGGAAATGATCTTCACTATGTGGATGAAGGAAAGGGAGAGGTGATTCTGTTTGTACACGGTACACCGGAGTGGTCGTTTGGTTATCGTGATCTCATTAAAGGATTGAAAGATGAATTCCACTGTATTGCTGTTGATCACCTCGGGTTTGGCCTTTCGGATAAACCAGCTGTTGATCACCTCGGGTTTGGCCTTTCGGATAAACCAGAAAATGGCGACTACACCTGTAAAGCACACGCCAGACGGCTCGAAAAATTCATCAACCAATTAAGTTTAAAAAACATCACACTGGTAGTGAACGATTTCGGTGGAAGCATCGGACTGAGTTATGCTATTTCTCATCCTGAAAACGTAAACAAAATTGTACTCTTCAATACCTGGATGTGGTCGCTGAAAAATGACAAACATTATTCAGGGCCGGCACGCCTTCTTAACACCTGGCTGGGAAAGTTTCTTTATCTGAAGCTCAATGCTCCGGTAAACACCATTATGCCCTCTGCCTACGGAGACAAGAAAAAATTAACCAAAGATGTTCACCTGCACTATAAGAATGCTCTTTCATCTCCTAAGGAAAGAGTGGCTGCATATGCTTTCGGTAAAGAACTGATGAATGCGTCTGATTGGTGGCAATCATTGTGGAACCTGATGGATAAAATTGAAGACAAACCCTTCCTGATTTTCTGGGGAATGAAAGATTCTTTTATCCCTCCTTACGAACTTGACAAATGGAAATCACGATTGCCAAAAGCAAAAGTTGTGACCTATGATGATGCAGGGCACTTTGTTCAGGAAGAGAAAGGAAATGAAATGATTGCAGCAATAATTAATCTGATTGATTGAATCCTAATCTCTATCTTTGAGAAAATTCATGACGGAATGATTGAAAATTTAAGAGAGGCTTTAAATCTTTCTCCCCAAAACCTACCCTTGCGGTTACTCCTGGCCGATCACCTATTAAAAGCAAGCATGCTTGATGAGGCCGAAGCAGAATTCAGAACGGTCTTGTCATTAGATTCGGCTAACAAAATTGCCAAGCGAGGGCTATCAAAAATTTACTTTGAGCAAAAAAAATATTCTACTGCCATTGTTATCATGGAGGAACTGGCAGAGTCTGAAAATGACGTTGACCTGTTGGTTTTACTAAGCAAGGCCTCGCTGCGTAATAACGAGGGAGCGAAAGCTATCGAATATTACAAACGGGTTCTCGCTCTAAATCCTGCTTATAAAGATGATGAACTGGATTCAAATCTGAGAAACACTAAACAAGATGTATCATCGGGTGGTTCTCTTACCGGTACGATTGAATCCATTGAACAGGAGATGCGTGAATTTGAAAAACCTTCTGTCAATTTTGATGACGTTGGTGGGATGGAAAGGGTAAAAGAAGAAATTAATATTAAAATCATTCAACCCTTACAGCATCCCGATTTATATAAAGCGTACGGAAAAAAAATCGGTGGTGGTATTCTACTCTACGGGCCACCCGGATGTGGAAAGACTCATATGGCTCGTGCAACTGCCGGGCAGATCAAAGCAAGCTTTATTTCTATTGGAATTCATGATGTGCTTAACATGTGGCTTGGCAATAGTGAAAGAAGGCTTCACGAGCTATTCGAAATGGCCCGCAGGCAAGCACCATGCCTCCTCTTCTTTGACGAAATAGATGCCTTAGGTGCGAGCAGAAACGACATGAGGCAATCTTCAGCCAAGATGTTGATTAATCAATTCCTGATGGAGATGGATGGTGTGGATTATTCAAACGATGGAATCCTGATTTTAGGCGCTACCAATGCACCCTGGCATTTAGACGCTGCATTCCGCAGACCAGGCAGGTTTGATCGTATTATTTTTGTTCAGCCTCCAGACATTGAAAGCCGTGTCAGTATTCTTAAAATTATTCTTAAAGACAAGCCTGCAAAAGACATAGACTTTCACTCCATTGCAAAAGAAACTTCCGATTTCTCCGGAGCGGATCTCAAAGCACTCACTGATCTGGTGATCGAAGACAAACTGAGGGAATCTTTTAAAACCGGAGTGCCGCAACCAATCTCAACGAAGGACATTTTAAAATCAGTAAAACAGGTAAAGCCGTCTACAAGGGAATGGTTTAACTCCGCCAGAAACTATGCGCTTTACGCAAATGAATCTGGCTTATACGATGATATCCTTGACTACCTTAAAATAAAAAAATAATGAGAGACGCCCTTATTGAAAGAGCTCGTCAGCTAATTGAAACGAATCGGTATTCAGAAGCAGAACAGAATCTAAGAACGCTTCTATCCGAAGACGCCAATAATCTAGAAGTCATCTCATTGCTTGCCATCTGTCAGGCAGAGGCGGGAAAACTGGATGAAGCAATCAAACTAATTAAGAGTGCAATTAGTCAGGATCCCTCAAATCCCTATTTCCTGTATATCTATGCTACTTTTTTATTAAGAGAAGAGAAGTCGAAGGAAGCTGAAAAAATAATCAGAAGTGCCATCTCCTTCAATCCAACAAATGCCGACTTCTATGGTTTGCTATCAATGATAAAAATTGATCAACGCGACTGGAACGAGGCACTCAAGTATGCAAACGAAGGATTATCATTTGATTCCGATCACTTAAGCTGCTTAAATGCACGAAGCACTGCACTTCTCAAGCTGGACAAGAAAGAAGAAGCTTATGCCACAATTAAGGAAGCACTCGATCATGATCCTGAAAATGACGTTACTCATACCAATATTGGCTGGGGTTTACTTGAAAAAGGAGAACATAAAAAAGCGTTGGAACACTTCAGAGAAGCTTTGCGCATCAATCCTCACTCTGCCTATGCAAAAGCAGGAATGGTTCAAGGGCTGAAAGCGCGATATTGGTTTTACCGGATATTTCTGCAATATGCCTTCTGGCTCAATAATTTTAAAAGCAAGGCGCAGTGGGCAATTATTATTGGGCTATATATCGGATTTCGGATCCTCAACTCAATCTCAGAATCAAATCCCGAACTCTCAATATTCATTAAGCCACTTGTTGTTCTCTACATGATTTTCGCTATCTCGACCTGGATTATAACACCACTTTCAAATTTATTCTTGAGATTGAATGTTTATGGCCGGTATGCGCTCACAGAAGACGAAGTAACATCATCGAATTTTACCGGTGTTGCTTTTCTTATCGGACTCGTTGGCGGAGTTTCATTCTTGTTTACACAAAACTACTTTTTTGTTGTACTGATGATTTTTGGAATTGGAATGATGATCCCCCTTTCAGCCATGCTCAACCCAACTAAAAAAAGTAGTCGAACAGTACTAGTAGCCTATACCGCGGCACTCGGACTGGTGGGCATTTTGATGCTGGGTTTTGGAGGAGCACTGCTGGCTCAGATATTTGTTTTTGGAATCGTAGCATTCCAATTTCTATCGAATGCCATGGTTATCCGATAATCAAAGGTTATTTCTTACTGGCGTTGAAAAGCTTTTCCTTTTCATCTTTAGTCAGACTCTCATAACCCTTATCAGAAATCTTATCCAGGATCACGTCAATCTCTTCCTGGGTAGCTTTAGTAAATCCGGAAGACGGTTTTGCTTTCTTTGGCTCTTCCTTACGATAAGTCACCTTTACCTTTGGTTTAGGTTGAAATAATCCGTTGATCCATTCCAGAGTTGAAGTGATCCATCCTCCCCAGTTAACACCTGCCTGAAGTTGTTTGATATAAACGTAGCCCATCAATGCACCTCCAAGGTGAGCAAGATTACCTCCTGCGTTGGATTCCACGGATCCGATAAATGAAATCACAATAAACCCGAATGCGATATATTTAATTTTAACAGGTCCAAGAAAAAGTAAGTAGAAAGAATAGTTTGGAAGCAGGGTTGCAGTAGCAATCATTATAGCGTATACGGCTGCCGAAGCACCCACCATCCCTGAGAAGTTAGAATTAGCAATAAAGAAAGGGATGGTATTAAACATTAATAAATAAACAAGACCACCAGCCAGCGCTCCAAGTACATACACAGCAATCAGTTTATCATTGCCGAGATATTCAATGAATAGCCTTCCAAACCAATACAACGCCAGCATGTTGAAGATGATATGCGAAAAGATGGTAAGGCTATGTGCAAAGGAGTAGGTAATGATGGTCCATGGTCGGGCTATAAAATCAACAAATCTGGGAGGAATGGAAAACTGATCATAAACGAGTTCAAAGATTGGCCCAAATCCAGAAACTTTGGTAAACACATAAACCACTGCCAACGCCAGAAAGATCACCACATTGATAATGATCAATTGCACGTGTGCATTGTTGTATCGATTAAATGCGTTTTTAAATTCGTCTAACACCAACTGTAATTTTATATAGAGTAAACTGTTCTTACTGATTAAAGTTCCGCCCCTTCCAAACATTAACGATTATCAGACCAATAAAAGCACCTCCGAAATGAGCTACATGGGCTACTTTTCCACTCGAATCCATTAAATAAGTCAAAAAACCCATAATAAAGACAAGATACTTGGCACGCAGCGTAAATGCACCGAAGAAAAGCCTCAATTGCATCTCCGGAAAAGTTACACCAAAAGCCATCAATAACCCATACAATGCACCAGACGCTCCAACCATCATTCCTGGTGCATTGGGGAAAAAGAAATAGTCAGCAAGTATATAAATGGCGCCTGCTCCGATACCCGTAGCCAAATAGAAAAACAGGAATCTCTTTTCTCCCCAAACACTTTCCAGAATCGGTCCAGTAAAAGCTACGGTCAGCATATTCCAAAATATGTGTGAGAAATCGCCATGTGCGAACATGTAGGTGAAAAACTGGTAAGGTCGAAAGTAGCCTGACTTTAGGTTGAAAAGAGCGAGCAGATAATCCAGTCCAGGAACAATCTTCTGAGCAATGAAAACTATTACTGTTACAATAAGAAGATTACGAACTACAGGAGAAAGCTGAAACATGAATAGTTAAAAATTACCGTCCTAACAAAATTTCTAAAAACGAATATTACCTAAAATAACTCTCAATCTTAGACGTATCCAACACAAAAAATGTTGGCTTTCCGGCCGGAGAAAAATTAGGATTTGTGCAGGCCAAAAGGCCCTCTACCACCGCATTCATCTCCTCAGGCATCAGTTTCTGGCCGGAAGTAATCCCTGATCGCCTTGCCAAAGCCAGAGCCAGGTTTTCCTTCAACGGCAGTTGCAGCTCATCCTGGTTTCGTTTGAACTGCTCGATCAACCCTTCAAACAATTCCTTCTCTCCTGTGTGAGAACCAACCGGTACTCCTGAAATCAGGATCGCGTTTTTTCCAAAAAGCTCGAACCGGAAGCCCAGTGCTTTGATTTCCTGCTCCATTTCCATCACCAGTGTAAAATCAGCGGCTCCGAAAGTGATCGTTTGCGGGAACAAGCTCTGCTGACTGCTGCCAGGAGTTCCTTTGAAATTCTGAATATAGCGATCAAACAACACCCGCTCATGTGCCGCTTGCTGATCGATAATCATTAACCCGTTCTTTGCAGCACGCACCAGGTATTTCTGCTGAAGCTGAAATACGGGTTGATTAATTCCTTTTTCAATAGCATTGGAAGCACCCGATTCAGTTTTATTGATCGCGCTCTCAAACCGAAGCGTCTCATGCTGAGTCGGTGTTGAGTTATTGAACAACTTTGAAGTAGGTGCTTCGGTTTCAAATAACTTTTCCCAGTTATCGAGATTCGAGCGACTTAACGTACCGAGTTGCTCATCGTAATATTGTTCCTTCGAAAAAGAAGCACCCGAAAGCTTGTTCACAATATTCACATCCGACTGAAAATCGATAGCCGGTGCAAGATTATGACTACCCAGTGCCTGCTTCACGGCAGAGCTCACCACTGCATACACTGCGCGTTCATCATCAAACTTGATTTCTGTTTTTGTAGGATGAACATTGACGTCAATATGTTTTGGATCAATCTCGATGAACATGACATAAAAAGGAAAGCTGCCATCAGGAAGTAATCCTTCGAACGCATGGCTCACTGCATAGTTGAGATAATTGCTTTTGATGAACCGATTGTTCACAAATAAGAATTGCTCTCCCCTGGTTTTCTTTGCAGATTCAGGCCGGCCGACATATCCGGTGATCCGAACCAAAGTGGTTTCTTCCTGAACCGGTGCCAGCTGTTGCTGATAGGATTTTCCAAATAGTCCCACAATCCGTTGACTCAGTTTGGATGACTGCAAATCATAAACAACTTCGTCACCTTGTATGAGGCAAAAAGAAATTTCCGGATGAGCCAAAGCCAGTCGTTGAAATTCCTCAATGATATGACGCATCTCCACCGGATTCGACTTCAGGAAATTTCTACGTGCCGGGATGTTATAAAATAAATTCTTAATGCAAATACTGGTTCCTTTTTCACATGCTGTAGCTTCCTGCTTTTTTACTTCAGAACCATCTACCAGCAAAAGTGTTCCCAGTTCATCTTCCGCTTTGCGGGTCTTCATTTCGAACTGTGATACCGCAGCAATAGAGGCGAGTGCTTCACCCCGAAAGCCCATCGTGCGCAACCGGAACAAATCATCTGCTGTGCGAATCTTCGAAGTAGCGTGTCGCTCCAGGCTCATGCGGGCATCTGTTTCACTCATCCCCATGCCATCATCAATGACCTGCATCATTACTTTACCCGCTTCCTTTACAATCAGCTTGATATTTTTTGCTCCTGCGTCAATCGAGTTCTCCATCAATTCTTTAACAGCCGAAGCAGGACGCTGCACTACTTCTCCGGCAGCAATCTGGTTGGCAATGGAATCAGGAAGTAACTGGATAATATCGGGCATTGATAAGGAAGACGTTGAAACGCGAAAGTTAGCTTATGTTATTACTGAATCTAAGAAGCCAGGCATTAAAATAATCAGATTGTAATACCAGGTTAGTTCACAGCGGTTTCCGAATGACTATTTTTATGAGTTTCACGTGCTAACTTTACCTGTGAAACACTTTGTAAAGCTTCGGGAACTAGCCTGAACATCTTACAAAATTGAATTTAATCGCCTGTAAATACAAAAATCGAACGTGCGGATGCTGAAAAAAGTTTTAATCGGTTTTATCGCTTTTCTGTCTTGTTTTCATGCCTTTGGTCAGGATGCCAGATCGCGCTGGGTGGATAGTGTTTTCCAAACCATGTCTCCTGAGGAAAAAGTCGGACAACTGTTTATGATGCCTGTTTCCGCATATGGCTCAGAAGATGACAAAGAAGAATGGATTGATAAAATAAAAAGTTACTCTCCGGGCGGAAACATCATCACACAAGGCGGACCAAACAGTCATATCAAATTTGTAAATGAACTTCAATCGCTTTCAAAAATTCCGATGCTCGTT
Organism: Cyclobacteriaceae bacterium; assembly: GCA_044228905.1. GTDB lineage: Bacteria > Bacteroidota > Bacteroidia > Cytophagales > Cyclobacteriaceae > ELB16-189. The sequence goes on from JBGATZ010000028.1 coordinate 20,560, forward strand.
GGAGTGAATGCGGAGTGGGGATTGGGCCAATCTATCGATAGCACCATGAGCTTTCAAAAACCATTGGTAATGGGTGCCATCTCCGATTCCCTGGTTACAGCA
>JBGATZ010000029.1:0-20563 GCA_044228905.1 Cyclobacteriaceae bacterium
AAGCGGAACACAACATTCAGATGATCGTAATCGATTACCTGCAGTTGATGAAAGGAGAGAATGCCGGTAACCGTGAGCAGGAAATTGCTTCGATCTCCCGTGCATTGAAAGGGATTGCCAAGGAATTGAATGTGCCTGTGATTGCATTGTCGCAGTTGAGTCGTAGTGTGGAAACACGTGGTGGTGATAAACGTCCTCAGCTGGCCGACTTACGTGAATCGGGATCTATCGAACAGGATGCGGATATTGTAATGTTCTTATATCGTCCGGAGTATTATAAGATCACGGTCGATGAAGAGGGAATGCCTACACAAGGTATGGCAGAAGTGATCATCGCCAAGCACCGTAACGGTTCGCTTGAAAATGTGAAACTGAAATTTATCGGTAAGTATACCAAGTTTGCTGACTTTGATGGTCCTGATGCCGGTGAGAATCCGTTTTCCGGAATGATCACCAAAGAAAGTCGTATGAATAACTTCCGTGATTCGGGAGCTCCGCCACCAATGCCGGATGATGAAACTCCGTTCTGATCTCCTCTCTAAGGTAAAATGTTTATTACTTTGACCTGTTAGGGGCGCAAACGTTACCGCTGGTCATATATTGATTGATCCTTTCCGGATTTTAGGATTCTTTGTTATCCTAACCAGTCATCATGAAAGTCAGTCGCCTTGTCATTCCATCATTGGCTCTTATACCTTGTCTATTGCTTTTCTCTTGCGAAAAGAAAGAAATTCATTATCAGGATGAGATCTACACCAAACCAAAGATCGATCCTAATCCTGCATTGCGATATCAATCACCTGAGGAGAGTCTAAGCTCTTTGTATTTGCCAAAGGGCTACCATGCTGAACTGGTAGCTAATGAACCTATGGTAAATGAGCCAGTGGCCATTGCATGGGATGGTAATGGCAAAATGTATGTGGCTCAAATGATGACCTATATGCAGGATGCAGATGCGACCAATGAGAATAAGCCATGGAGCAGGATTTCTGTTTTGGAGGATACGGATGGCGATGGGAAGATGGACAAAAGTGCTGTATTTATTGATAGTATGGTACTTCCCCGCATTATGCTTCCGTTGGATGACAGAGTAATTGTGGGAGAAACCTTTCAGCGCAATCTGTACACCTATCGCGATACCAATAAAGATGGCGTTGCAGACGAAAAGATTTTATTGCTCGAAGATACAGTAAGAGATAACCGTAATCTGGAACATCAGGATGCAAGCATGTTGTGGAGCATTGATAATTGGTTGTATGTGACCAATAAGGCATTTCGTTATCGCTTTACCGACAATAAATTTATAAGAGATACTTTACCCGAACCTGGCGTTGGTCAGTGGGGATTAACACAGGATGAAACCGGAAGAATTTTTTATTCACGAGCAGGAGCAGAGATTCCTGCCTTGGGTTTTCAGCAGCATCCTGTATATGGAAGTTTGGAACTACCGAATCAGTGGGACGAATCATTTATGGAGCCGTGGCCGATTGTGGGTACACCCGATGCACAAGGCGGCCCACGAAGAATGCGTGAAGGCGACAATACGTTGAATCGTTTTACCGGAGTTGCTGGTCAGGAAATTTTTCTGGGAGACAAACTTCCTGCGTACGGAGACTTGTTCATACCCGAACCTGTCGGTCGATTGGTTCGCAGAGCAAAAGTGAGGCACGTGAATGGAAAGATTGTATTGGAGAGCGCTTACAAGCAAACCGAATTTCTGGCTTCTACTGATCCATTATTCCGACCTGTTTATTCCACCACCGGACCAGATGGATGTTTGTATGTCGTAGATATGTACCGTGGAATTATCCAGGAAGGTCAATGGGTAGGAAAGGGGAGTTACCTAAGAGGAATTGTAGATGAACGAGGGTATGACAAGTTTACAAGTCACGGAAGGATTTACCGGATTGTTCATGATCAAATGAAGCCCGGCCCTAAACCTCAGTTGCTGGATAAGTCCGCCAGTGAATTAATAGAATATCTAAGCCATCCAAATGGCTGGTGGAGGAACACCGCACAGAAACTGATTATACTAAAAGGAGATCAATCGGTGGTAAGTGACTTGATGGCGATAGTTGAGAGCAACGAATCACTTCTATCAAAGCTGTTTAATTCTGATAAAAATTTTGCATTAGAACGTTTACACGCACTTTGGACACTGGAGGGACTGAACGCGATTGATCAGCATATTCTGAAGACTGCTTTTCAGGATAAGGATGTAAGAGTCAGAGTTGCCGCTATACGAATCAGTGAACGTTATATAAAGCAAAAAGAGACAGATATACTGGAAGCATTGAAAAACCTGACAGCCGACACTGAGCCTGAAGTATTGCAACAACTTATTCTTAGTTTGAGAATAAACAATGGCGATGAGGCTAAACAAATTGTAAAGTCAATTGTAGATCAGCATCCTGATAGTGAAATCATCAAAGTAACGGCCGCTGAAAATCTCAATCCTTCTTTTGACGTGATTAAAGCATTAAGAGATCACTATCGTATGCGTGGAGGCGATGCAGCCACGCAAATTGTAAATGGTTATCGCATTTTTGAAGAATACTGTTCTACGTGTCATGGTAAAGATGGAAAAGGGATCAGGCAACTGACTCCTTCATTGATTGGATCTCCACGGGTTACAGGAGATCAGGAGACGACTATCAAAATTGTTTTGCATGGATTAACGGGACCTGTAGACGGAGTTGAGTACAATGGTCCGATGGCGCCCAATGCGCAGCAAAGCGATGAATACATTGCGGATGTAGTCAGTTATATCCGGGAACATCTCAATCAATCCGGAACGGTATGGCGTGGAAGAATTCGTCAGGTACGTGAAAAGAATAAAGACCGGAATACGTATTGGACACTGAAGGAATTGAAGACCACTGAGGCAAAATAGCGAATAAGAATTAATCGCTGGAGAGCAGAGTGTGAAGAAAATGTTTATTGTGTCAAATTGAGCTTATGAAGGTTACAAATCAGACTTCGACAAGCTCAATCTGACAGTTCCTTATCGGGCGGGTGTTCTATTCGCATCAACCCAATAAGCAAGACCGATGATAACAGCCATCAAAGCGGTAAAAGAGATAAACATACTCATCAACGAACCGGTAGGAGGAGGGCTTAACAAACTGGAGATGGTGAACAGAATTAATAAGCTCACTAACGCCCACAACCCCCAGCTTCCGATTCTGTTTTTGGCTTTGGTTGCAGATGTGAAAAAATAAACTCCAATTGCAAAAACAATTCCTTCCAGCACTAAAGTAAGTGCTACGTGATTCCATAATCCAAATCCCAATTTTGCTTCACCGAATGGAGTCAATGGTAAATCAGCAACGTGAACAATCAGATCCAAAAACCAGTGACTCAATACACCTAATCCTACAACAACGGAACCGCGCATATCTTTTTTGATCAACCAGTAAATAAATCCAACTGCTAAGCCCCATACCAGTCCCATTAATAAACTATGTGTGTAAGGATAGTGGAGAAATTCGAAAGCGTTCATTTTAGTGTAACCAGGAGTGATAGCCACATGTTCCAGGTCTGTGATCAGAAAGAAAGGCCACAGTATGTCTACAAATTGCGTGGCGATAAACATAGTTCCCAAAGATACCTGAGGAGCGATTTTCTTTGCGCCTAGTGATAATCCGAAGTGTCCGATAAACATATGCGTTGATTTTTGTTTGCTTTTGTACTGCAAATGTCAACTCAACGGGCAGAACTATCGCTTGACAAAAATCAAGAATTCAGGAAAGTTGCTTTTTTCTTACCCTGCTAAATGTTTCCGGAGTCATGCCCAGCATGGAAGCCAGGTACTGAAGTGGCACCTGGTTGAACAATTCTTTATTCTGATTGAAAAAATAGTGATAACGTTCTTCGGCTGACATCGATAAGTGGCTGAAAATGCGATCTTCCATGATCGTGAAGCATCGTACGATGAAAAGTTTTTCCAGTAAAGGCCATTGCGCAACGTGATCGCTGATGTGATTATAATTCTCTTTATCGATGGTATACATCTCTGTATCTGTCAGTGCCTGAATGTGAAAACGAGAGGGGGATCCAAAGATGAAGCTGGAAAGTTCAGTAATAAAATATCCTTTCGAGGACACCCATTGCGTCACCTCCTTGTCAGGAAGATCAGCAAATACGCGCATGAATCCGGATTGAACAAAACTCATTTGCTGACATTGCTCACCCATCTTTAAAAAGTATCCGCCTTTTTTTATAGTGTGTGGTTTAAAGAAGGACGAAATTTTTATCCGGTCTTCCTGTTTTACTCCGAAATAGGAACTGATATATTGTTCGAGTTCTGTCATTTGCTTATTCAGATCTTAGCGTTTTAGCAGGATCGGTCCTGGCACCACGCAAGATAAGAAGGCTGACAGTAAGTAGTGCAATTAACAGCAGCCCAATGACAGGAAGAATGAATAAGTCCAGAGAAAATTGAATCCGGTAAGCAAACTGATTTAACCAGTTGTTCGCAGCAAACCAGATAATCGGAAAGGCAACTAATCCGGCAACGAGAATTAATTTCAGAAATTGAGACGATAACAATGAAACAATGCTGCTTACTGAAGCACCAAGCACTTTGCGGATACTGATTTCTTTGGTTCGTTGTGCGGTAGTGAATGAAGCAAGGCCACCAAGACCTACGCAGGCGATGATAATAGCAAGCGAAGCGAAGAAACTGAAGATCATACCGAACTGCTGATCGGCTTTGTATTGTTCGTTGAAAAAGTCATCGATAAAAAAATATACAAAGGGATTGCCAGGGAACAATGCTTTGAATTTTTGCTCTATTTGCTCAACTGATTCAGAAATATTCTGACCGCTCAGTTTAACAGCAATACTTCCTGTACACGCTTTTTCAGCAAGAAATACCATTGGAGAATAGGGTTTATGAAGAGAACTCCAATGATGATTTTTAACTACACCCGAGATGGTAAGTGTATCGTTAGCTACAATGATTTTTTCTTTCAGTGCTTCTTCAGCAGAACCTAAGCCAAATGCAGACAACGCAGCTTCGTTGATGATTGCGGCATTTCGGTCTGGTGCGAGATTATTCCATATTTGTCCGGCAATGAGTTCTATTTCGAATGTTTTAAGAAAATCGGGATCCACCCAAACCTGATCACCCACTTTACTTGTTTCCATCAATGCACCGGATCGCCTCATGAGCGTACTTGTGTTTGGGCCACCGCCCGGAACAGCATATGAAGTGGTTATTTCTTCTACTGAACGTATTTCCCGTAGTTCGTTTTTAAATGAAATCATTCGTGTGATGATCCCGTTTTTGTCTGACAGATGGGGACCTTTCAATATAAGTACCTGATTAAGATTAAGTCCCTTATCCTGCCTCTTCATGAAATCCATTTGTCTGTAAATAGTAAACGTTCCTGCGATGAGGAGGAGCGAAGCGCTGAATTGAAAAACGACCAGTCCTTTTCGTAATGATAATCCGCCTTTTCCCGTTTCGCTGATGCCCTTTATTACATTCACCGTTTTGAATGAAGAGAGTACAAATGCGGGATAAGCTCCCGAAATAAATGAACCAATGATGAACAAACCAGCTAAGATGAACCACAGCTGAGGTTGCGAATAATCAAACGAAAACGAGCGCCCCACGATTTTTCCAAGCACCGGAAGAAGTAAGGTTGCAAGAACGGCTGCTGTAACAATCCCAATAAAATTGATTATCACCGACTCGATGATGAATTGACCGATTAATTGAATGCGTTGTACTCCGATGGCTTTCTTTATTCCAACTTCCTTTGCTCTTTCCATTGCTCGTGCCGTGGACAGATTGACATAGTTTACCCATGCAATCGCGAGAATGAATATGGAAATCAGAATAAAAAAATAGATGGTATTCAAATGACTTCCTTCATTATTTAGATCAGGGGAGAAGTGAATATCTGTTAACGATTGGAATTTGAATTCGGGCTGCATGTTAAGGCTTTTGTCACTGCCTTTATATTTTTCAATGAATGAAGGAATTTTAGCCGTCAGTAATTTTTTATCTATGTCCGGATGCAGTTCTACGTAGGTGAAGAAATTGTCCCACCGGGGACTTCTTTGATAAAATTCGGTTTTCAGAAGCTGATGTATGGGAATCAGAAAATCAAATTGGATAGAAGAATTTTCCGGTAGATCCTTTAGTACCGCGGTAACTTCAAACTGTCCTTCAATCCAGCCTTCGCTAAGCTGAACGATTTTTCCGATAGCGTCAGTGCTCTTACCAAAATATTTATTTGCCATGGATGCCGTCATCACCAATGAATTGGGTTTATCCAGTGCACTCGAGGCATCGCCACTTATTACTTCAAAGGAAAGGATATTCAAAAAGGAGGGATCAGTGAATAACATTTTAGATTCCTGAAACCGAACCTGATCACCTGAAGGCGGCTGGTAGCTGAGAATGCCTTCATTGCCATGAGTTCGTGCAAATGATTTTATTTCCGGTAAATCGTGAAGCAGGGCAGGCCCAAGGTCATGACCGGTATATTCATCCTTCCCGCCATCGGTGTAAAGAGAACTGGTGACACGGTAAATGTTTTCTGCTCGTGGATGGAAGCGGTCATAACTTAATTCAAACTCTACATATTTCCAGATGACGAGGCAGACCGCTATTCCGATGGCAAGCCCTGTTATGTTAATGAATGAATAAACTTTTCTTTTCAGTAGGTTGCGCAAGGCAAGGACGATGTAGTTGCGGATCATAGGTTGAGGTTACCTAAAGTTAACGCTTTATAATTCCCATCATTGTGCTATAACTATCTTTTGATTTATTGGCGCGGACGTGTTATGTTTACTGTATTAAAATCTCTTTGTAAATATTAGTCGTTTCAAAGGATGGCAGATGCCGTCATTATCCGATTCGGATAGTCATATTTTTATTATCTAATATTTACTTTCATGCATAATCAACATAGAATTGCCGTGATTGGCGGCACCGGTAAAGCCGGAAAATATCTCGTTAAAGAATTAATTAATCAAAACTTTCAAATTAAGATGCTGGTCCGCACTCCGGAATATATTCAAATTACATCTTCGACTACAGAAGTAGCGTATGGAGACGTAAGTGATTTGAGTACTGTACGTTCTCTGTTAAAAGATTGTACGGCAGTAATCAGTACGCTAGGAATGGGGGTTCCAAATAGTAGTCCGGACATATTCAGTCAATCCACTACCAATGTTCTCCGCGTGATGAAGGAATCCGTACTGAAAAGATATATCGTGATTACTGGTTTGAATGTAGATACACCGCTCGATATGAAAGGAGTGAAGACCAGGACAGCTACGGAATGGATGAAAGCCAATTACCCCAGGTCGACAGCCGATAAGCAACTGGAATACGCTCTGTTGAATGAAAGCGGAGTTGACTGGACCTTGGTTAGGCTTCCCATGATTATTCAAACAAATGAAAGAAATAAAGTGATCAGCAGTCTGGAAGATTGCCCGGGTGAAAAAATCAGCGCAACGGATCTGGCTCACTTTCTCATTGAGCAGTTAACGGATAGAAGCCTTATACGAAAAGCACCATTCATTGCGAATGGATAATAAGGAAAGCAGTGAGCTATGTCAGGCTCACTGCTCAGTTAATATTTTACTTTGACAACATAAAAGGAAAGAGGAGAGAGTGGCACTTCTAATTTCTTACCTTGAAAAGTTAATTTTTGTTCCTGAGGACTAATAACAAATGGTTGTTCGATCGAATTGACTGCATCTTTTTTATCGCTTCGTAAAAGTGTGATGTGAGCTTCTGAAGAAGTCTTCTTAACACCCTCCAGATTGAATTGTGCTATCTGCTTAATGTCCGCGGTATTGATAATCTTAATTATGACCTCTTTAGATGCTTTATCAATTACTGCAGAACCATATAACCCTTTTTGTCCTGTAAGCGATGTATTGTTTGTCAATAATGGAATCACATCAGATCCTTTATTCGTAGCAAACAATTTCTGAACATAATAATTTGGAGTCGCATATGATTTCAGATTATCGAACCAGATCAGATCGGGCGTCCATTGCCAGGCATCTACATGAGCAAATAATGGGGCGTAGGAACAGAGATTGACTACTTCTGCATTTCGCTCCAGACCAGTCATGAATGCGGCTTCAGCCAATGCGGTCTCCCAATTGTTTTTATTCTCAGGGCTTACCGTTGCTACACTTTGTGCTGCATATTCTCCTGCAAAAACTTTTGATCCTTTGCGATCATAATTATCGTAACGTTTAGCATTGGCTAAAAACCATTCCGGCTTATTGTAGTAATGTTCGTCAATGATTTCCGCATTCATGGAACGCAATGTTTTGTCTGCATAGTCGAATAGTTCACCTTCCGGGAATGGTCCGTTGCTGGTCACGATTTTGATAGCTGGATATCGTGCTTTGATCGCTTTTACGAAGGCATCATATCGTTCAATGTATTGTGGACCCCATTGCTCATTGCCAACGCCAATCATTTTTAAGTTGAATGGAGCCGGATGTCCCATCTCTGTTCTGAGTTTACTCCAGGTCGTTGTACCATCGCCATTGGCAAAGTCAATCAGATCCAGTGCATCCTGAATGTACGGATCGAGTTGATCCATGGGGGCTACTTCGGCAGTATTAAACTGACAAGCCATTCCGCAACTTAAAATCGGAAGAGGTGAAGCTCCGATATCTTCGGCTAACTGAAAGTACTCAAAGAAACCAAGGCCGAAGCTTTGAAAATAATCTGGTGCCGGACGATGAGTAAACTCTGTATTCCACCGGTTGATCATCAGTTCACGATTATCGGTTTGCCCGACTGTCTTTTTCCATTGATAACGAGTGGCCAGCTCGCGTCCCTCTACGATACAACCTCCGGGAAAACGAATAAAACCTGGCTTCATGTCCGCCAGTAATTGCACGAGATCAGCACGTAGTCCATTGGGCCTGTTTTTCCAGGTATCCGAAGGAAATAAGGAAATCATATCAATGTCAATAGTTCCTTTTCCTTCAAACCAGATATTGAGTTTTGCTTTTGGATTCGACTCGGTAGAAGTAAAGCTTACAGTGTATTTCTTCCATTCAGGTCCTTCGGGAGAGATACCCGTTTCTCCTATTACCTTTCCTGAAGGATCAGTGAGTTGAATTTTTAATTTGACGTTGTTTTCACTTTGCTGACTCGCCAGAATTGAAAAATTGTATTTCAAATCTTTTTTGATCCCCATCCCACGAAAACCTTCATTGGTTAGTCCATAGCCGTCACCGTTAATGGTAATGCGGGCAAAGTGAGGATTAGAAGCGGAGTGATTTTTGTCGTTAGTAATCAGTGCAGAACCAGATGCTTTGTTGAGAGAATATTTGCTGCTCTTCTGTTCGGTCCAGCCCATCAGCGGAACAGCAAACTCAAATGAACGGTTCTTTACCAGTTCTGCATATAAGCCACCGTCTGCCGCGAAATTAATGTCTTCAAAAAATATTCCCCACATGGTAGGAGCTATGGGCGCGATGGGTTTATCTGTCTTTACTGTAATGACGATCGGCTGTTGCGCAAAAGCACAGGTACAGCTGAGAAAAAACAGAGTAAGGATCTTTTTCATAAGTAAGTAGAAATAAGCGATTCACTGACAAGATAACAATTTTAAATAAATGTAAAATTGACACTTAAAAAATTAAAATGACTGAGTTCTGAAAAAATGATTAATTATTTTAAAAATGAAGCTGACCGTTTTGAAAGTAATCCAATGCTCCTGTTCCTTCGGGACTCTTTTTAGCGATTTCTACGCGCAAGGCACTAATGCGGTGCGGAGGAAAGCAAAGCATGTCGATAATAAGATCTGACCGGCCATACCAGCTGGCCCAGGAGAGAGGTGAGTCTCCGTTCATATCGCGAATAGTTTTATCTGCTCCGGCATCTAGCAAGAGTTGGATGGTTGCTGTATCAGCGAATGCGGCTGCGCGATGAAGCGGTGTTTCCTGTCTGGTGAATACATCTCTCATGAATGCGCCCGTTTCCTTGCGGGGATGAGTTTGATGATTCGGATCAGCTCCATACCTCAAGAGCAGCTGGACGATAAAATACGAGGCAGTAGTGGTTCGTTTGCTTAATGCACTGTGAAGTAACCCTTCACCGGAATCTTCATCGATATAGCGGGCATCTGCACCTTGTTCCAATAGAAAGTGGCAGAGTTGCCAATGCCGATGAAACACGGCCGCATTTAAATCCATATTCTCTCCTAAATCAGAAAGAGAACACCCTTGTGAAAGGAGAAAACGTACAGCACTTACATCGCCATAATAGGCACAATGCCGGATAAGTGAAACGCCATGCTCATCTTTGGATTTCAGATCGAATCCTTGTTGAGCCAGTTCGAATACCAGATCGGTACGGCCGTCTGCAATTTTTTGAAGAGTAGAAACTTCCATAACGTAGGAATTGGTCCCTTAAGTTACGAAGAAAGATCAGGTAGACTTCTATGAACTTGACCGCGAAGGACTAAGCTATTTAAGCAGTACTTGCAGGGATATCCTGCTTTTGTGTTTTCCATCGCTCGTGCATCCAGAGCCATTGAGCCGGATATTTGCGGATGCGCTCTTCGATGTAGTTGGTAAAGATCTGCGTGTTGTATTGAATGTCTTCTTCTTCGTTGCCGGTAATTCGCACCGGAATCTCCGGCATGATTTCGATGTGTTGCATTCCGTCTTCACCCAGGTGACTGAAAGCAGGCATGACAATCGCACCGGTTTTGATCGCCATTAGTGCTGCGCCAATAGGAGTAGAAGCAGGTCTTCCAAAGAAATTGACGAAGGTATTCTTTACTTTATTGGTATCCTGATCGATGAGTAAGGCAACGGATCCTCCCGCTTTCAGGGTTTTCAACATAGGGAAGGTAGCCTTATCACGTTCCACTGCATTGGTACCATTTCTATTGCGGTGTTTCCACATGAGGTCATTGAGACGCTTGTCTTTTAGAGGTGTTCCAATCACCATGAAATTAAATTTACGAAGTGCCATGCTGGTGATCTGTAATTCAAATGCACCCAGGTGACATGCTACAAATACAACTCCTCTTCCCGTTTTAAGCGCTTTTTCACAATTTTCCATGCCTTTCATGACCACTACTTTTTCGAGACCTTCAAGTGTATTGATCGGAGCAGCACGAATAACATCTCCTACATTTTTACCCAGCATCTTAAACATCTCAAACGAAAGTTTTCTGATTTCTTTCGGAGTCTTTTCGTTGCCAAAAGCAATAGTCAGGTGTTTGACAGCCAGCTTGCGCTGACCTACGGCACACCATCCGGCAAAAGAGCCTAATCCACCACAGAAGGTGAGCCAGGTTTTTCGGGGCACACGATTGGCCGCTGCAATCAGTCCTTTTACTGCATAGTAGATAAGTGAATACTTTATTTTCCTCTTTACTTGCTTGAATGTGGGCATGATAAAAATATAATAGAACGCCAATACTGGCAGAAAAATGGGTTTAGGTGAATTGGGGTATCAAGCTACCGTTTCAAGAGGTAAATACAAAATTTGTGGTGAGTTGTCTTACCTCTGTTTGCTAGAGTAATCAGATGTAGGACAACTTACCGGAATCTTCAGAGCATCTCCTTTGCTCGTTGCTCACCGCAGGCAAGGGCAGCTTCCACAGTTCCCATTTCCGACCCATCATAATAGGCTTCCCCGGCAAAGTAAATGGTATCTTCTATCGGTCTGGATAGTAATTGTATTGCGTTGGAGCTTTCTACTGTTTTGTATGCATAAGCTCCGCGACTCAGCGGATCACTCAACCAATTGAAAATTTTAATTGCTTTGATTTTTGTTTTGAGCTCTTCTTCCGGGCAATTGAAAAGATAAGACAGAGATTGATGCATCTCTTTTATCAGTTCTTCTTCATTCTTTTTTATAGTCGAAGTAATTGGTCCGGCAAGCCAACCCGTAAGCAATGGAGTACGGTCCGGTAACTGACTCCACCACGTAGGGATGAATGCATCGCTAAAGAGAAAATGTAATTCGGGCATGTACTGAAATGAAGAATTGGTTTGCTCCCAATATGCTTCATGAAATTCTACTAAAAATTTAATGACACCTCCCGTTTCAATTTTATTAATGGCTTCCATTTGTTTAGGGATGCCAGGATTGAACTCAATTGCTTTTGTTTGCAAAACGGCAGGGGGGACGGTAATCAGAATTTTCGAAGCCTGAAATTTTTCTCCTTCTGATGTAGTAATGATCACTTCATTCTTTTTCCACTTGATTCGGGTGAGCGTTGTTGAAAGATGAAATGTTGTACCCCGATCAACGGATTTTTGTTGATGGAAATTTACCAATTTTGAATAGCCACCTTCTATGTGATAACCAGTTAAATCCTGATTGCTGGTCCATTCCTCCCGCAAGGCAAAGGCGCTCGCTTTGTTGGCGTCAGCGGCATCGTATCCCTGAACAAATTGCTTGATGGATTGGCGCAAGTCTGCATATTTCTCACCAATGAATTTGGTGTTGAGAAATTCTGCGATTGGCATGTCTTGTCTTAGTTTTTTAAGCTCAGCAATCATTTCATCCCAATGTTCGTTCATGGTTTCTCCTTCTTCGAGCAGGCCTTCATTGATCGTCCACATTTTTCCATCGCCTTTGTATGAAGAAAGGTTTGCTTCTTTAAGTAGCTTAAGGGTATGAGGCAGTTCACCATGAATGAACTCGGGCCCGTTTTCAATCGGTCTGGAAAAACCTGCTTCCAGCGAGGTATGTATCCGTCCGCCAATGCGATCACGCGCTTCCAATACGGTCACTGATTTTCCAGCTTCACTCAAAATCCGGGCAGCGTTAAGGCCTGCTGCTCCGGCACCGATAATGATGATGTCTGTCATGGAATGAGTTGTAAAAAAATGAAGCCAGAAAGTTGGGTGAATTCGATATCACAGAATACCAAGATGGTTCAGGGTTACACGGAATCATTTATTTTCAAAATTACCAAACTAATTCTCACCTTAGCTAAAGCTAAACCGAAACCTAATGAAATTTAGTTTAATAGCAGGCATCTGTTTGATTACATGTACCATCAGGGTAAATGCTCAGGTAAATTTGCCGGCATCCGCAGCAGCTAACAAATTCCTGAGTACGCTCAGTGCTGAACAATTAAATCAAACCAAGCTTTCTTTTAATGACGGTCTTCGATTGAAGTGGACCAACCTTCCTGTTGGACTAGTGCCACGTCCTGGTATTCAATATGGCTTGTTATCTGATCAGAGCAGAATAGCTTTTCATCGATTGTTAAGCGCGATGTTGAGTTCACAAGGTTATCTGAAGATTACCAGTCTGATGAAACTGGATGATGTGTTAAACGTACTTTATCAGGATGCTTACGATCGGAAAGAAATTGATGAAAAGATGCTGGATATGATGAAAGGCCTGAAGTGGGCACATGATAATTATTACATTGCTATCTGGGGAACACCACAGGATAAGGAAGCATGGGGATTAAGTTTCGGAGGACATCATCTTGCATTGAATCTTACACAGCAAGGCGAGCACACAACAATGTCACCTTTTTTTATCGGGACAGATCCCTCAGAAGTGAAGACTTCGAAGTATGCCGGCTGGCGAGTGCTGAGTAAGGAAGAAGATTATGGGTTTTTGCTGATTAATACATTAACAGACAAACAGAAGGCAACTGCTATTCTGAAGCAGGACGTACCGGGAGACATCATTACCAATCCTGACGCTAGCCAGCGTATCACGTCTTATTACGGAATTGCAGCAAAAGAATTTGATGCCGTTCAAAAAGATATATTGAGATTAGTAATTGAAGAATATACACACAACTTTGATCATGTTACCGCGCATCGCTTATCCGCACAGATTGAAAAGACGGGGCTAGATAAAGTTTACTTTGCATGGATCGGAGCATTGGAAAACAATAAGCCACATTATTACATTATCAACTCTCCGGATTTCTTAATCGAATACGATAACGTAGGGTTTCAAAAAGACGGCAATCACATTCATGCTATTCTGAGAGAGAAGGGAAATGATTTTGGAGAGGATATCCTCAAGACTCATTACCAGACTAGCGATCATCATAAGAAGTAACTGGTACAAAAGATTAAGCAATTTCATATTGGCCACTGGGGCACCAGGAATTTTAGATTCTTGTGTAAGTAAAAAGCAAACCCGTGTCTTTGCCTTAGTGGCTAATATTAGAGATTAACTATTTAATGCCTTATTGAAATCATGGATGACCTTGTCCATTTTCTTGATGGTTTGTTCGAGTAAATCGATCAGTTCCTGGACACTGCCTTGTGTTTCCAATTCGTTTCGAATTACTGCTACCAGTCCCAGAATGGTTGCAATGGGTGCCCTGAGCTCATGTGAATTGCGATAGGAGAGCGTTTCCAGTTTCGCGAGGTTTTGATCTAGCTCTTCTTTGATCTCTTTATACTTTGATACATCCACCATGGTTCCCAGTAACTGGCACAGATCCCCGTTGTTGGTTCTGCCTAATACGGTATCGCGCAATACAATCCAGTGATAGTTCCCGTTTTTTGCTCTCAGGCGGAAGAGACATTCGATCACTTCATCCTTTTTTGCCAGTTTCATTTTCTCCATGTGCCGCTCGATAACCGGAATATCATCCGGATGAGTGATCTTTTGAAAAAAATGATCAGATACTTCTGCCGTCTCCTCCATGGCATATCCTAGTTTCTTCATTACCCTCCATTGTGAGCTGATTACCTTTTGGTTGACAAAATCGTACACGCTGGTTGATGAGAATGAAATCTGCATCAGTCCGTTAATCAGTTGTGCTTTACGTAGCGTTTCTTTTTCAAGCGCTTCTATACGCGCATGATCTTCGATGTTCATGTAAACCACGCCTACAATCCGAGATGGCTTTCCTGTATTATCTCGTTCAGTTACTTTTACACGCGAGGAAAACCATACGTATTTGCTTTCGTGATTGAGCATGCGCCAATCAAGCGTAAAAGAATTTTCGTGAATGTGATCGGTAAGTGTTTTTACAACCTGAGCACGATCAGCAGGGAAAATGATTCGCATCCACCGTTTGATGTCGATCAGTTGATCATCTTCCGGGTAGCCCAACACCTTCACCCACGCAGGACTAATACAGATTTTGTTTGTTATTCCGTTAAAT
This sequence comes from Cyclobacteriaceae bacterium, assembly GCA_044228905.1. Classification (GTDB taxonomy): domain Bacteria; phylum Bacteroidota; class Bacteroidia; order Cytophagales; family Cyclobacteriaceae; genus ELB16-189. Next base: position 15,117 of record JBGATZ010000029.1, read on the forward strand.
TCCCACCAACCGGTGGACGTGCATTCGAGGATTTCCTCGATTTGGGAGGTGGACAGGAGTGACATAACTATAGGGTTGAGGCACTCCCAAATTAATGCTATTTATTTGAAATCCGATTGAAAAGTAAAACGGGGTCTTTACTTCATGACCCCGTATAAAATATGGTGAACATGGGCGCATTATCGCGGCCCCCAACAGAATCAACTCAATTCATCCAGATGAGCATAGCTGCACTCATTACGATCATCAGTGCATCCTCGATAATTGTAACCGTACTCATGGGAAGATTGAATACGGCACCCAGGCATGCACATTGAATTTTTCGTTTGTTGAGTACGCTCTGCAGTACTCCAACAATACTTATAGTCATCACAAAAAGTGTGACCCAATTGGTGATGATCGGAGAGAAGTTCAACGCGAAGGCAATCCCCAATCCCAATTCAATGAATGCATAAAGGTATCCCCATGCCTTGAATTTTTTAGCGACCACATCATACATGGAATAACTATCTGCAAATGCACTTAAGTTCAGCATTTTGAAGAAAGAGAATACCAGGAAGAAGCCGCTCATGAATACGCGCATGGCCAGCATAGTGTTGAACCCGTTGGAACTGGTGGAGACGATGAGTGTTACAGCTGTAATATAACTGAAGATCAATTCACTTCTTTTACGCCTTCGGTATGAGAAAGAAGGTATTGTACTTTGGCCTTACAGCCTTCACAGGTCATTCCCGTTACATTATAGGTGTGTGTCATTGTTTTTCATTTTAGCTATGCAAATAAACGGAAAGGGTATTGTCGGGGCTTTATACTATTTTATAAATGATGTACAGAATTTAAAGGTTCCCCGACCTGGCCCTGAATTTTACTTTTCCTCAAAAATAGCTAGCATTGAGTAACTTATGATTTCACGAAACATTAAACTGCTGATTGCCCTGATCATAGCGGGAACCATAGCTGTGTACGTCATTATCGTGGTGATTCCTACGCAGTTGACGCAACGTGCATATAAGGCAGCCCAAACCATCGGTGAGGATTTTCGCAAGGCTTTCCAGTTTAACCCAGAAGTAGTTGTTGATAAAACGGTAGTACTGAATCAGCAGACCGATGTATTTGAGCTGGCTGTCTTGTCTCAGAATTTTGAACACCGCTATAACTGGACTCATTCATGGTTGGGAAGCACAAAGAAGATCACTATCAGCGGAAGCTTTGATGCGAAGGTAGGATTTGATCTGCACGAGAAGTTTACAATGACGATTACGGATGAGAAAGCGATCATTACATTAAACGAACCCAAAGTTCTGTCTGTTGAATCGAAAGGTGATATTCAATACAGAGATGAAAACGGAATCTGGAACTGGGTGAATGTAAACGACCGCACGATTGCCACTAACTTATTCATAACTGATGCACGGGCTTACGCGGAACAGGCCGCTTTCATTCAGGATGCGAAAGAGAAGATGGAGCAGCGTCTCATAGAGTTCTTCAAATCTCATGGTAAGCAAGTGGAAATCCACTATATTATTTCAATTGATAATGGAAAGAGCTAGAATGAAGAAATAATTACCATACACACATGAACGGAATAATTGTTTATTAAAGATTTTCGTCCTTCATGTACAGGAAAATTAAATAGTGAGTATTCTTCTGGATCTCAACGGAATGGTGCTTCCGTCTGCTATGCACTTCGCATGGAATTTTTATAGGTTAAAAGAGGTGAAATTGAATTTCAGAAAGCCTGGAGCAATCGCTGCTTCGTGGAGAGAACGGAATTGATTTTGGTGTATGATGTGATACTCTGTAATAAACATTTTCTAGGTTGTATAAAAAAATGACTCTTCTTGTGACAATTTTTGAAATTGAGATACTAATGAACTAAAGACTGTAGCTGATTGAAACTTCGAAAGCAAAATTTTATCCGGACGATAGATGCAAATAAAGGTATAATCAGGAGCCTTTGTAAAGCGTACTATTCTGATGCGGATGATCAGAAAGATGCTTTTCAGGACATCGTTCTACAGCTGTGGAAATCGGTTGAAACATTTCGGGGAGAGTCCGAGATAAGTACATGGATTTACAGGGTAAGTATCAACACACTGCTCGCAAAAGTCAGGAATGAAAAAAAGAAAATAGCTACTGAATCTATTGGTGCTTCTGAAATGTACATTTCAACCGCCAGGGCAGATGGTGACAGTGAGCTTCTGAACATCGTGATTCAATCTTTAAAAATGTGGATAAAGCGATCGTCATTCTTTATCTGGAAGGCTATAAAAAAAGAGATGGCTGAGATTTTAAGTCTCACCGCAACGAACATAAGTACAAGAATGAATAGAATAAGAGACGAGCTAAGAGTCAAATTTAAAAATCAACAGTATGAATTTAGATAATCTTAAACCAACGTGGCGTCAGTTTCGGTTATTGAATCTGGTGTAATCAATTGACAAAGATAGAGATCTTATTTATTATCGAACAAGCCGAAGCAATGAGTGTCGGCAAAACGCACCGATACCTGATCAATTCAATACTAGTTACCGTCTTGATTATTTGTTGTCAGGCCGGATGATTTCATATATCATTTGGGATGTTGACCCAAACATCTTTGAGTCGTTTGAATATTTTAGATGGTATGGCTTCTGTTGGGCCATAGGTATGATTCTCGGATACCAGATCATGCTTCGGATTTATAAAGAAGAAGGTATTCCCAGTGCCGAACTGGATACACTGACCACATACGTCATGTTTGGTGGAATTATTGGCGCAAGAATAGGTCACATTCTGTTTTATGATCCATTCTACTATCTAAGCCATCCAATAGAGATTCTTCCCGTTCGAGTTAATCCTGAATTTCAATTTACTGGTCTTGCCGGACTGGCCAGTCACGGAGGAACTGCCGGAGCGTTATTCATGCTCTATATCTATCATAAAAAATCGGGAAGAAATTATTTGTGGATGCTGGATCGGCTGATCATCGCAGGAGCTTTGTTGGGTTGTTTTATACGGATAGGTAACCTGATGAATTCAGAAATTGTCGGATTGCCCACACAACTCCCCTGGGCATTTATATTTTCACATATAGATCAAACTCCAAGACATCCAGCTCAATTGTATGAAGCACTCTTTTATCTGATCATTACTTTGTTTTTATTTTTGATCTGGCGGTCAAAGAAGGTTAGTTCTTACATGGGTTTTCTCTTTGGCCTCGGCATTTTCCTGATTTTTCTGCAACGGTTTATAATCGAATTTCTAAAAGAAAATCAGGTTGAGTTTGAGGAACAGCTTATCTTAAATATGGGACAACTACTGAGTATACCGTTAATCCTAACCGGAATAGTGATTATGTTTTGGAGTGTTACAAAGTTTACTAACACTAACAACAAGCTTAGCGAACAGTGTAAATCAATGGCTTGATAGCTTCTTTGTCCGAATTCGCCCGTCACAATGTCCACTTTACACTGCTGCTATTCTGAAGAACACCATACTTTTGTTTGATAACAATAGAATATGACAACTCGTGAAGTAGCTGCTTGTTTTGATGAACTGGCTAAGCAGGAGAAATGGTTTGAAATCCAGGATAAATTATTTTCAGACGATGTGAAAAGTATCGATCCGCCTGGTTCAACTTATTTTGGGTATGCAGAAGGAAGAACAGCGGTTCGAAAGAAAGGCGAAGAGTTTGTCAAGAAGATTGAAGTCTTTCATGGTGCGAGTACCACTGAATCGGTTGTGGGAGGAGACTATTTTTCAGTTGGCAGAGAAGTAGATATCACGGTGAAAGGCTTTGGAAGAATTCAAATGCAGCAGATTATGTTATATAAAGTGAGAGAGGGTAAGATTGTGCAGGAACAATTCTTTTATTGAACGTGTAGAACTAATTTCTAACTTGTGCTAATAAACCAGGCACAATGAAAACGGTAGTTATCGGAGAGTCATCCGGAGCAACAATGGATAAAGTCATGGCAGTTTATCCAAGGCATAAATCAATCGTTGATAAATTTATTAAGGAGGGACATGTGGTAGGCATTGGACCGTTCAGCGACAGAGGCAACATGGCCATCTTCAAGACGCGAGCAGCAGCCGAGCAATTTGTGAAGGAAGATCCGTTTATCCTGGAAGGACTCGTTAAATCGTTCACCATTCGTGATTGGGATGATAATCTGATCCCGGTGTAGATTCGTAATTTATCTCTGCACTTTGGTATCGTTATTGATTGATCGGTGGTATGAAAATAATGTTGCCGTTCATTTTGACGCTTCTTGCCAGTTGTGCTTCTCCCGCGAAAATTCCGACAGAAGCAAAAGCACTTGATCGGCTAAAGACTTTCGAAGCAGACTCTCGGGCGCAGGTCAATTCCCTTCTGAGTATGATAGATGAGCAAGCCAGGTTCATCCATTCCAATGAGATCCACTACATTCCATACGAATTCCAGATTCCATTAGATGCCCATAAAAGAAAAGCGATTCATCGTATTGATTCGTCTGTTTCGTTTATCAAAAGAAAGGAATTTTATCAATGCATAGGGGAAAATGCAACCAGGGAACTGATTTTTCAGATTATGGCATTGCCCTACACGAAGAGAATTAAATTTTGCCCGTATGAGTGATTTACTTCCACTCGAATACGTGTACCCCGGAAGCAAGAATAATCTTTTCTTCTTTCACATGCTTTTTTTCTTTCATTACTTTCATGTCCTTAAGCTGAGGTAAATAAAGAGTAGCTGTAGAATTAGGAGGAACCGTTACAGAATACATAAATCCCTTTTTTTCTTTCTTCCACTCTGACTTAATCTTTCCCTGAGGACCATTATGTTCTGCCTTGAATTGATTAAGGCCAGTCACGAATTGCGGTTTAAGTAAAATGTTCTTGAATCCGGGTGATTGAGGATCAGGAAAGATTCCGCCAATGCCTTTGTACATCCATGCACCCATCTCACCAAACATGATGTGATTCATGGAGATGTCATTTGCAGCTTTGATGTCCCAGTTTTCGTACAATGTAGTTGCTCCGTTTTTAACCCACCATCCCCATGAAGGATAAGTTTCCTGTGAAGCGATTTTATAAGCAATATCTGCGTAACCATTTTCACTTAACGCATTAAGGATTGCTTTTTGTCCTAATAATCCGACATCTAAATGGAAATTGTCTGTTTCTACACGCTTTGCTAATGTTATCGCTACTTTACTTTTCGATTCATCAGGAACCAATCCCCAGTATAAGGGCATACTGAGTTCGGTTTGTAATCCCGTATTGTAACTGTTTACTTCTTTGTTGAAGTATTTTTTATTGAATGCAGTTTTGATTTTTTCGGCTAGTGCATCGTAGTTCTTATAATCTTCTTCTTTACCCAATAGCTTTGCTGCTTTAGCGAGAATGGTCACATCGGCATAGTAATAGCAGGTTGAACTGAGCTCCACGGGAGTTTTTGATTTCACTGGCACCCAATCTCCCAA
>JBGATZ010000030.1:0-20157 GCA_044228905.1 Cyclobacteriaceae bacterium
CGTGAATTACTTTACAGAAAATCGCGCGATTCAAGGAAGTCGTGATTTTACGTATGCATGGAAAGACATTGAATGGCATTTTAAAACCAAAGAGAACAGAGATCTGTTCAAGGCTACTCCTGAAAAATTTGCACCTCAGTTTGGCGGTTATTGTGCGTATGGAGTAAGTGAGAACCACCAATCGCCCACTCAGCCTGATGCTTTTACCATTGTTAATCACAAGCTCTATTTAAACTATGATTTAAGCGTAAAGGAATTATGGCTAAAGGACACCGCTTTACATATCTCAAGGGCGGAACAGAACTGGCCTGGTCTTCAAAACAAAAAACCATAATACATTATGAAAATTTCCATTCTGCTTCATACCGTGCTTGCCGTGATTTCAATTACGGCCTCTGGTCAGTCAACCGAAAAAAACATTTACTCTAACCTGAAGGAGGGGATAGCGTTACAAGGTTACGATCCGGTAGCATACTTTGTTCTTCATAAAGCGATTGAAGGGAAAGACGAATTTACATTCACTTACCATGGCTCCACCTATCGCTTTTCGTCATCAAACAACCGTGACCTCTTCGTCAAAAATCCAACAGGGTACGAACCTCAATATGGTGGTTGGTGTGCATATGCCATGGGTGCTACTGGTGAAAAAGTAGAGATCGATCCGTCTACCTTTAAAATAACGGATGGAAAACTTTACTTATTTTATAACAGTTTCTTCAATAATACTCTTCCCAAGTGGAACAAAGAGGAGAATACGCTCAAAATAAAAGCCGATAAAAACTGGAAAACGCTACTAAATAAGTCTTTATGAAAAAGGTCATTTCGATCGCCCTTCGACTCGTTGCTTCGGTCATTATGCTACAAACACTGTACTTTAAGTTTACCGCTCAGCCGGAATCGGTACTTTTATTCTCCAACCTGCATATGGAACCGTGGGGGCGTATTGGAACGGGTATTATAGAATTAGTCGCCTCTATCCTATTGCTCCTTCCGTCTACTATCGTAATCGGTGCTGTGATCGGAATTGGATTGATGATGGGTGCAATTGTTTCACATGTACTTATTCTCGGGCTGGAAGTTCAGGGAGATGGTGGACTTCTCTTTGCCTATGCCATTACCGTGTTGATCTGTTGCATCATTCTGTCTATACTCCATCGCGCTCAACTTATCACCTATATCAAAAGACTTACTACTAAATGAATTCGTTACCTGCTGCCTGCCTGTCGATACTGGAACAATTAAAAGTAACCTTAACAACCATATATCCTAAAGACTACTGCAAGCCGATCGATCGCCTGGGTGGTGCTACCATTGGTCAGCATACCCGTCATATTCTGGAGTTCTTCATTTGCCTGCAGAAGGGTTTAAAATCAGGAATAGTAAATTATGATAATCGCTCACGCGATCAGCGAATTGAAACGGATCAATCCGTTGCGATGGAAATCATTGATCAGATTAATGATTTCATCCAGCATACCGATGAGTGTTCGCTGACCCTGGAAGTGCAGTACGATGAAACAACCGTCATCACACTTCCTTCCTGCCTGTCACGGGAGATTGCCTATAACATCGAGCATGCGATACATCACATGGCTATTCTAAAAATCGGGATGAGTGAAGTGGCTGATTACGTAAAACTTTCTCCTTCATTTGGTATAGCCGCAGCTACCATGCGGTATCAGGAGCAATTGAAGGCTGCACCGACATCGATTTGATAAGATCCACTGCCAACAAAAATACGCTGTCAAATATAAAAGAGAAGGGAGCTTAAGTTTTAAGCTCCCTTCTCTTTTATTCTGATCTCAAGCTATTCACCGGATTAGCTAACGCTGCTTTGATGGACTGATAACTTACGGTGAGCAAGGTGATGGTTAGTGCACCGATCGCGGCAGCTGAAAATATCCACCAGGCTATGGTGCTACGGTATTGATATTTCTACAGCCAGTTGCTCATCAAATACCAGGCGATAGGCATAGACAACAACAGTGAAATTACCACCAGCCGCAGGAAATCTTTTGAAAGCATTCCCCACAGATTCAATACACTTGCTCCCATTACTTTGCGTACACCTATTTCTTTGGTACGTTGCTCGGCTACAAAGCTTGCCAGACCTGAAATCCCCAGACAGCTGATAAATACCGCCAGCAGGGCGAAGAAGCTGGCCAGTTTGCCGATACGCTCTTCATCACTGAACTTTCGTGCATATTCCTGATCCACAAATTCATGACTGAATGGTGACGCAGGACTGTATTTATTGAACATCACTTTAATCTTTTCAATCGCCTGGTGCGCACTGATATCAGGATTGAGTTTCAAAATCACCAGGTTAATATTGTTATAGCGATCGATATGCCAAAGTGATGGACGTACCGGTTCATAAGGTGATTCAATGATCATGTCTTTGATTACACCTACGATTGTGTAAGGGCGCTCGTTCCAGTTGAGTGTCTCTCCTACTGCGTTTTCAAATCCAAGAAATTTTTCCATGGCTTCATTGATCACAAAGGCATTTGAGTCACTGGCAAACTCGCGGGAAAAATCACGACCGTCTTTGAATTGCCATCCTACTGTTTTTCCAAATTCATGACTTACTCCATTGTTTGGAAAGTCAACCGCCAGTCCCGGATCTTTGCCTCGCCAGGTAAAGCCGCCATTACTATTCCACACATTGGTCGTAGGGCTTCCTGCTTCAGCCATCTCTGCAATCGCACCCTGGCTTTTTAATTCATTGCGCACGGCTTCAAAGTGTTCATGAATATCGTTGGTTTGCAGATACACATTAATCAATCCATTGCGTTCGTATCCTACCGGTCGGTCTTTCGCAAACTGAATCTGGCGAAAAACGACAATCGTCCCAATGATCAGGATAACAGAAACCGTAAACTGTAACACAACCAGCACTTGTCTCGGTAATGAGGCTGATCGCCCCACCTTGAATGTTCCCTTCAATACTTTTACAGGCTGAAATGAAGAAAGATATAGCGCAGGGTAACTACCCGCCAAAATACCGGTTGCAAAACTGAACGTAATTCCACTTAGCCAGAACAACGGATTGCCCCACAATATTTTCAAATCTTTATCCGCCACCTGGTTGAACTGAGGTAATGCCAGGTACACCAATCCGATTGAAACAATGAATGCCAGCAATGCCACCACTATCGATTCACAGAAAAACTGGTTGACCAACTGCAACCTCATCGAACCAACCGATTTACGAATACCTACTTCCTTCGCGCGTTTCTCAGAACGTGCTGTGCTCAGGTTCATGAAATTGATACATGCCAGCAGCAAGACGAATACTCCGATTATTCCAAACATCCACACGAATTCGATCCGGCCACCTACATTCTTTCCTTCCTTGAATTCGGAATACAGGTGCCATTTACTCATTGGGTGAAGAAATACTTCGGGCTTGTATTTCCGATCGTTATCCGTGCGCAGTTTGTTGAACTTTACGTTGATGATCTTGGCTGAAACGGTTTCGAAGTCAGTATTATCGGCCAGCTCTGCCCAGGTTTGAGTAAAGTTACTGTCCCATGGATCTTCCATCTTCTGAATCCATTCGTTTTCAATCAGGTAAAGCGACCATGGCATGATGAAGGCCATATCGCGGAAGCGAGAGCTTCGGGGAAGGTTTTCGTAAACACCCGTTACCTTCACATCGCTCTTGTTGTTGATGCGCATCATTTGACCAATCGGATCAGTATCACCAAAAAATGCGTTGGCTTCCGTTTCCGAAAGCAGTATGGAATGCGGGTCGTTCAATGCGGTTTGCGGATTCCCTTTCAGCAAGTTGATAGACAGCATGTCGATCACCTGTGGCTCCCAATACATTCCTGACTTACTGAATTTCTTTTCGCCCACGGTGAGTATGCGGCTAAAGTTCCAGGTGGATTGAATCACATATTTAAAGTCGCTGCCAAAATTGTTTCGTATCTCCTCCGCCATGACGGCCGGGTTAGACATCTGCGATTGTTTTACACCATTATAAACGTTGTGTTGCCACACTTGCGCAATACGATCATAGTGTTTATGATACCTGTTTTGGGTGAGTTCTGACCAGATCCATAACCCGATGAGCAATGCCACCGCCATTCCGGTAGCCAGCCCGGCAATATTGATGAACGTATAGCCTTGATTTTTAATAAGATTACGAAAAGCGATTTTGAAATAATTACGAAACATAATCGGAACGTTTATTTGCAGGTCTTAATTTACGGTATACTTCTCAAAGCAGAGAAGGTTTCGTTAAAAGAGGGATTATTTACTTAAAAGGTTGCACGATAACGCCATCCGTTTTCAGTTGCTTTTCTTTTTGAGGAAGAACGGACGGCCATATCCGGTGAGTGTTTGTGTTAATGTGGTATTATTAATTTGTTTTCCTTGTCTGAAAAACCGGATATCATTTCCGGATGAACTTACGTGCACACTGTCTCCCTTCTCAATCTGTTGAGCATTTTCAGGAATAAGAAAGACAATTGAATCCCGGGACTGGTGAAAAATCAGGTATAACATATCATGCTCTTTAAAGTATTGCTTCAGACTATCCTCACGATGGCTTTGAGGCATTCCGGAAGTCACACGGCAATATAGCCTGCCGGTGTTTTCATTAAGCATTTTTACGCTGTCCACGCGAGCAGAAAATTCATAGCGAACATTCTTTACAAACCATTCCCGCTCACTATCAAAGCCGTCATGCTGTCTGAAAAACAGCCGCACTACAAGTAAGAGGCAAAGCAATCCGATACCCGCCAAAACGAAAAGTGTTCTCTTCATCTTAACGAAGATAATCAAGAAGAACAATTCAATTTGTAATGCGCTTTTTCACCTTTCTCTGATTTGCCTACAAAGCTCCGCAAATAGACTACAAATCATACCGTGCGCTGTGATGACCTTTGAGTCATCAAAAACAAAGTTATCATTATGAATAAAGTTTGGTTTATTACAGGAACATCGCGGGGCTTTGGTCGTGTGTGGGCAGAGGCAGCGCTTGAGCGTGGAGATAAGGTAGTGGCTACCGCCCGAAAAGTAGAGCACATTGCAGAGCTGAAAAAGAAATACGGAGGTCAGGTGTTAACACTGGAGCTGGATGTGACCAATCCGGATCAGGTTAAACGGACCATAACACAAGCTCATGCTCACTTCGGAAGGTTGGATATTATTCTCAATAATGCAGGTTACTCATTAGTAGGGACTATCGAAGAAGCTAATGCTGACGAGGTACGTGCGATGTATGAAACAAATATTTTCGGGGCACTATCTGTGATCCAGGCAGCATTGCCTCTTCTGCGCAAACAAGGCAGCGGTCATATCATTGGTACGTCCAGCAATCTTGGACATGTCACATTGCCCGTTATCGGTTATTACTGTTCATCCAAGTGGGCATTCGAAGCCATACATGAAAGTCTGGCCACGGAAGTGAAAGATTTCGGGATTAATGTAACCATCATTGAGCCAGGTGCTTATGCGACTGAATTTGGAAGCCCTGAATCACTAAAGTTTGCGTCAGGAATGGACGTCTACACCGACTTCAAAGCTAACTTCATGAACGGGTTAAAAACACTGGAAAGAGGTGATCCTGCTGCCACACCGCAAGCACTTTTTAAAGTGGTAGATGCTGCCAACCCACCTCTGCGTTTCTTTCTGGGAAGTCATTGCCTGCCGTGGACGCGAGCCGCTTACGCTGACCGCATGGCTACATGGGAAGAATGGGAAGAAGTTTCCAACTCGGCACAGCGTTTTGAAAAATAAGGCAAATGAAGAGGGAATGATAACCGGTACTTCATTGTTTACCGGTTATCATTTTAATCAATTTGAAAATGAAAAAAGAAGATCACGGTCCGCTGAAATTTGAGTCACTGTCTGAAGCACACCAGGCACTTGGGTTGCCTGGTCCGAAGCATCCGCTCATTAGCCTGATCAACAATAACTGCATCTCTTCTTCCCAACTGAATACACCTCATCATTCGCACGTTCTGAACATTTACAAAATATCCTATAAACCCAAGTTCAGCGGAAGGTTAAGATATGGCCAGGGACATTATGATTTTGATGAAGGCGGACTCATGTTTGCTGCACCTGGTCAGATCTTTGGCACACAGCCCGGAGAGGATATTACAGCTGCTACCAATTCGCTCTATACATTGTTGATCCATCCTGATTTTCTATTGAATTACCCACTAGCCAAAAAAATCAGGCAATACGGATTCTTTTCTTATTCGGCCAACGAAACGCTTCACCTTTCTGAAGAAGAAAAAACAACAATCCTCTCCATTTTCAAAATGATAGGAGATGAACTCAACAGTAAGATTGATGACTTCAGCCAGGACGTAGTTATCTCAGAAATTGAATTGCTACTCACCTTTGCCGATCGATTCTATAAACGCCAGTTTATAACCCGCAAAGCGGTAAGCAATGATTTGCTTCAGAAAATGGAAGAATTGCTGAATGACTATTTCAATACAGAGCAGCCGGTTAACAACGGCTTACCCACTGTAGCACATCTGGCCGAGCAATTAAATGTCACCCCCAGTTACCTGAGCGACATGCTTCGTTCACTCACAGGCCAAAACGCGCAGCAGCACATTCATGAAAAACTCATTGAGAAAGCGAAAGAGATTCTGTCTACCACCCGCTTGTCAGTGAGTGAGGTAGCGTACACATTGGGCTTTGAGCATTCACAGTCATTCAGCAAGCTATTCAAAACAAAAACAAATCTATCGCCACTGGAATTCAGGCGATCATTTAACTAGTTGTATGTGTACTTTAGTTTTAATAGATCTCTGTAATTCATTCGTTTACAAGATGAACTCTCCTTTGATTGGCTGCACCACATCCGGAATTTCCTTCTCTCCCATCATTTGCAACAGATTTATTTCAATCGTTCTTGAAATCTGATTCAATGGAATGCCTGACGGAATTTTATCGAATGGCTCCATCAGCATCATTCCATTCTGGTGACTGATGTGAAAGACAAAACCGATGACCCAACCTACCAGTACAGACCATCCGCCAATGGAATCGGCCAGGTTGATCGTAACAAAAATCACCAACGCCCAGATGAACAGACGCGTGAAATAGATATAAGAGGTTGGGAAGACAGTATTACGGATACGTTCACATTTTCCCATGTGATCGGTAAATGCTGTTAATCGTTCATTTAATTGCATAAAGCGAAACTGATCGATGCATTGGTGTTGGGCCAGCAGATTGAGATTCTTTGCATGCAGTGTGAGTATAGCATTGGGGAGATTGTTTTGCTGATTGAGTTCTTCCAGCTGTTCGTCAGCAAAAAAACGTTTGTAATATAGCTCTCCTTTTCCGCGTAACACATCTTTCAAAGCATAAACAAATCCAATCTGCTGGCAAATCATTTCTTTACGAATGCGATTGAACTCTTCGTCAGTCAGTGTTCCCTGTGAAGAAAATGTAAGAATGTTTCTGGCCCAGGTACGGCAATCGTTCACCAGGCTTCCCCACACAATACGCGCTTCCCACCACCGGTCGTACGCCTGATTATTATTGAAGCCCACAAAAAAAGCCAATGCAGTACCCAGTAAAGTTGGCAGCATGGCCGGAAGCTGAATGGACCTTGGAAAAACGTATTCGTGAAGGTAATACGTAGCGGTACATGTAAGCACAATGATCAAATCTACCTGCCAGGTGTTGCGGAGTATCCGCCAGATACTGATGTGTTGGGTAATAACCATTTGGTAAGCTGCTTAAATTTGATGCCATGAAACCGGTAAGGAAAGATACAAACTTCCTCACTTGTTAACGGCAGCCGCGAATACGTTTGCAGGTATCTACTCGCAGGCGAACCGCTTACTTTACCAGTTCAGCTGTCTCCTTTATGGCTTTCCAGCTGATGTTATATTTCATCAATCGTTCAGAGCATGCGTTGATTAAAAGCGGATCGATAACGTGCTGCCCCTCCAGACTTTTGACATGAAAATTGGCGAGACCCGGCCCAAGAATGTATTGCAAAAATTTTTCAGAAAATGTTCTCAGGTGTGAAGACTGTGCCGATTGTGTTTCTGCACTTTGAATAGCGTCCATCACATCCATGTAGGCAAACAATTTGTCGGCTACTTCCTGAGAAGTAAATTCATCAAACTTTAAGTATTTTGAATAAATCAATCTGAAAAGTTCGTCTGCCGTTTCGTTGGGGAATAGCAGCCATAGATAATGACAATCGATGGCTATCCGTGCAAGGAAAAATTCAATGGCTGTTACCTGTGGATTCTGTAGCATGAACAGTGAACCAAACGTTTGGCTCATCTCATCCAAAAAAAGAGGAAAATCTGTTTTATTTTCATTCACCTTCAAATGCATGTATTCCGCCACAGCATTTTCCGGCTTTAATTTTCGCTTTTCGTCCATTACTTTACCTTCCAATTACATTATAAAGCACAAAGTTACTCTGACGTTCGGAAAAGTTATTCATGTTTAGCTGATAACTTTATTTCATAAACTAAACCGAACACTTTTCGACCGTGACGTGTTTACCTGTTTGAATAAATTTTTATGGGACGAATATTTATCACCGGATCAGCCGATGGACTCGGATTGCTCTCTGCCAGAGCACTGAGTAAACAAGGCCATGAAGTAGTACTGCACGCGCGCAACAAGGAACGAAAACAGGAACTGCTGAAAAAGATGAGCGGAGCCTCCGTAGTCACGGGCGACTTATCTGATGTGAACGAAATCAAATCGGTTGCTGATCAGGTAAACACCATCGGAGTGTTTGATGCGGTGATTCACAATGCGGGAGTGTATCAAGTCAGTCCTCAGGTGATCTTTACTGTAAATACGGTTGCTCCTTACCTGCTCACCTGCCTCATCCAAAAACCCAGGCGCCTGATCTACCTCAGTTCGGGTATGCATCTGCAGGGACGCGTTAACCTGGATGGCATTTCTAAAAGTCAGATCAGTTATTCCGATTCAAAGCTCCATGTACTGATGCTTGCAAAAGCAGTCACGCGAATATGGCCGGAAGTCTACTCCAATGCAGTTGATCCGGGATGGGTACCCACAAAGATGGGTGGGCACGGAGCTCCTGACAATTTGCAAAAAGGATTTGAGACTCAAATGTGGCTTGCCACAAGTGATGATACCCATGCAAAGGTAAGTGGCAGCTATTTCTATCATCAGCAGGAAAGGCGCTATAATCCTTTGGCTGATGATCTTACCGCGCAGCAGGAATTTCTATCGCGCTGTAAGGACTATTTTATCTGTTTTCCTGAACAAAGAAACGCATCTGGAAACCCGCTGCCCACATGTGATAGGCAGGCACAGGCGGCTAGTCGGTGAACGTGGTGGTGGCGTAGGTCAGATCCGTTGCCAGAAGGGCATTAATTATCCAAACATACCCGCTGGTACGGATAGACTTTTACCGTTAGTACGGGATTTCTTTAACGGGTCCGCGATCGGAAATTTGAATTGAAATCCTATCGCACAATCATGATACTTCGCCCCCTCCTTTTGTTTTTTTTTATCATTCTGGCTGCGGCCCCGGTATTTTCACAATACCAGGTTGTTCCTCAGCTAGGACACAACGAGAACGTGCTGGCGATGGAATACTCTCCGGATGGGAACTATCTCGCAACAGCCGGACACGATCATGTGGTGTTACTGTGGGACACGCGCACAAACCTGCACTGGCCACTGTATGGTCACGCAGTAGGTGTTTCGCGACTTGCGTTCAGCCCCGATAACAAATTTTTAGTTTCCAGTGATTTTTCGGGAAATGTCATCGTATGGGAAGTGGCCACGCACAAAGTGATTAACCGGATCAGTAATAACTCCGATGCAGACTCTTTCCATAAGATTCAGTTCATCAACAATGATGAAGTGGCGGTACTCAACGATAAATCATTTCATTTCTGGAATTACAAGACCAATGCCATCACTAAAAAGATTCCGCTGAAAGCAACTTATTTTGCACTGCATCCTCAGGAGCCAATATTGCTTTTACTTGAACAACGCAACGGCTATAGCTCTTCCACTGGCTTCACTACTACCAACAAAATGGTATTGTACGATTTTAAAAAGTTTATGCCGCTCGATGATTCCTGGATCCGTTCCTTTGGTTCAAAGTGGACCATTGCCGAATTCAGCTCTACCGGAAAATACCTGGCGCTCATTGGTCAGGGCAAAATGCTGTTACTTGATTTTCCGGCAAAGAAGCTGGTATGGCAAATCAATCTATCCATCGCTCCTCAAAAGATGAAGATCACCGATGATGACTCAAAGATCATTATTGCCGGAGATTTTGAACATCCTGAGCTTTTTATCTATGATCGCGCTACGGGTAAACAGGTTCAGCACAAAGCTGCTTTCACCGATTTCACGTTCGGGTATAACCACAAGCTTCAGATTATTGTAGGCTCTCATGATCTGCAGGACAATAAAGAGAAAGCATCCAAAAATCCGATCAGCATCTATGATATGAAATCAGAAACGGTGATCAAGGATTACCAGTACAGCAACTACATGCTACAAGACCTCGCCTGGGACGAAAAAAACAAAAAACTATACGTGGCAACAAACGAAACGACCTGGATCTGGGATATGGAATTCGCGAACATCTCATTCACAGGCGATTGGTATAATGTAACCCTCCCGGAAAAAATTTCGCTTACGCAAAGAATAACGAATAACAATGAAGGTATTTATTATCTGAGTCCCGGCAAAAAGTACCGTGCACAGACACAGGGTTCTGGAGAAGTTATCGTAACCGACAATGCCTCTGGTGAAACACTATTTACCACTCCACAGAATACAACTACCGGTCTTACTTTCTCGAGTGATAATAAGCGACTTTTCCGAAGCACGCCAGATGATCTCTTTGTCTATGACCTCACGACAAAGTCACAGGTAAAACAGATCCATTATGATAAGGCTTCACTCAGCCGGATATCAGCGAGCCCCAACGGCAAATACATTGCGGTTGGAAAATTTCAGAATGAACGCGGCAGCTCAGAAAAATTTTATATCGCAGACTACAGTATCGATCTGATCGATCCTAATTCGCTGCAATTGATACGCACACTGGCCGGACATACTGGTAATGTTACGGCTGTGGAATTCACCTCCGACAATAAATATCTGATCACAGCATCGCTTGATGGTTCGGTGAGAATGTGGGACCCGATCACCGGAAAACAGAAATTCGTTCTTTATGGTAATTCCGAGTCACAGTATTTTATCTCTAACGATGAAGGTTATTATAGTTCTTCGAAGGCAGGAATTGACCGCATCGGATTTGAATATCAGGGAACAATCGTACCGGGTAAACTTTTTGAAACACAAATGAATCGCCCGGACAAAGTGGTGGAAGCAATGGGTTACTCCAACCCTGTTATCATTGCAGCATTGAAGAAAGCATTCGAAAAAAGGATTACACAACTGGGTATTAAAGAAGAGCAAATCAAACTCGAAACATTACCACAGTTTACTGCAACGGGTATTCCTGCTCCATCCGTAGGCTCAAAAACAATTCAACTTTCGTGGCAGGCAACCGACAATCTGACTGAGCTTCATCATATCGTATTATCCGTTAACAGCGTGCCGGTATACGGAAGAAAAGGACTCGCTCTTAAAGGAAAGACAGCGAAGGGCAAACTGGATATTGAGCTCACGGAAGGAAAAAACAAAGTTGAAATGTCTGTTGTCAATGCGAAAGGTGCAGCTTCTATTCCTGTAACCTTTGATGTATACTGCACCGTGAAGACACAACCCGATCTGTACCTTATCACTATCGGTGTGGATAAATTTCTTGACCAGGATTACAACCTGAACTATGCGGCCAAAGATGCTGCCGATATAGCCGCGTTGTTTGCTTCAAAGAAAAGCAGCTACCGGAATTTCATTCACATTCCTTTTACCGGAATAAAAGCAACAAAGGAGAATATTCTTGGAGTGAAAAATGACTTACTAAAAACCCGTCCGGATGACCAGGTAATCATCTTTGCAGCTACCCATGGTTTACTGGACGAAAAATTTGATTACTACCTCGCTACGTATAACATGATGTTTGATAAGCCATCCTTTCAGGGGCTTGCCTATAATGACCTCGAAGGAATGCTCAATGGAATACCGGCACGCAAAAAATTAATCCTGCTTGACGCCTGCCACTCGGGCGAAGTAGATGCCTCCGAAGTAACTGCTTCATCTGAAGTAATGAAAAGCAACCCTAATATAAAAGTTCGCGGATTCAAGCCTGTAAAAAAAGTTTCGAATGTATCGTATGAAAACAGCTTTGACCTGATGAAGAATCTGTTTGCTGATTTAAGAGAAGGGACAGGCACAACGGTTATTTCATCGGCCGGTGGTGTAGAGTTTGCCATCGAATCAGCACAATGGAACAATGGTGCATTTACGGCAGCAATCATTGAAGGAATTAAAACGAAGCGGGCCGACACCGATGCCGATGCTCAGGTGAGCGTGGAAGAGTTGAAGAAGTATGTGTTCGATCGTGTGACCGAAATGACGAATGGCAAACAACATCCTACTTCGCGTATCGATAATGTGGACAATGATTTTCCAATCGTTTCAACCATTGCTGGTACAACAACAGGGAAAGTATTCGACTTTGCCGGCAACTGGGAACCTTACGAGTGGGATAGCGATGAAGATGGTAAATTCGAGCCCATCACCGGCACGCTTAGTTTCGATAAAATCCGGATAACAAAGGGTGCTGATGGATTCTTCTATGCCTTCGATACGGAACGATTAAAGCCAGAGGGTAATAACGAATACTCCTCGCCCGGCATGTGGCTTACTGTTATAAATGAAAATACTATCGTCAGGAAATTGGATCGTTACACGCTGGTTAAATTCAGGAAAACAAAGTAATTCTGAGCGTGCATTATAAATCGTAATCAGTGTTTTTTACGTTGCCCGGAATTCGTGCAGTAAGAAAGTAAGTAACGAATCAAACTTAAGCAGAAAGGCTCCGGAAATTAATCCGGAGCCTTTCTTATTCAATTCTCGTTGCTGCCTATTTTAACTTCATGGCTGCCGGATCCCATTGCACGATTTGCTTGGAAAGGTAACTCTCATTACATGCCAATGCAGGTGCTGCAGCGCGAAACCCAAATTCCGCATCTTCCACAACAGGTTTTCCTGTTCTTACTGCGTCAAAGAAATTAGTGAAATGATCGAGATGATCACTGTATCCATCGGGTACTTTAAAGATAATGTCGTCTTTCGTTTTTCTCTTACGTTGCTCCGCTGTCCACTTTGCATCATAGTCTTTCTGCATTTCAGTCTGCATGCTTTTAGAGAACGTAAACAGCGAGTCATATCCGCCAAAGCCTGGGGCTTCGGGCATTATGCTGTGCTTCACCGTGATATTATTTCCATTTACTTCAATCACACCTTCCGAGCCAATCAATCTGATAATTTCCTGACCTCCTGTTCCACTAATAAAATTCACCTGCAGCGTCAATTGAAACGCATTATGTTCTTTACTATCCGGGTATTGCATTACGCCCGACATCACATCCGGAAGGTTACGGCCATCCTTCCAATAACTGAATTGTCCGGTACTGAAAATGGTCTCTGGCCCCCTGGAATTTGTAATAAAATGAGTACCACTCAGCAAGTGAATAAACAGGTCCCCCGCCACACCTGTTCCAACTTCCTTGAATGCTCTCCACCAGAAAAACTTTTTCGCATCAAATGCCATCTTCTCTGTTACTTCAATAAACTTATCCCAATTCGTTGTTAAAGCATTCGCATCTTTTGGAATAGTATATTCCCATGCACCGATTGAACTTTGGCGATCATACACCGCATTCACCATATTCAGTTTTCCGATTTCACCGGCAGCCAGCAGTTCCTTGGCCTTCGCATATCCTATACTACTCACACGCTGACTTCCTACCTGAAATACTTTTCCCGACTTTTTAACCGCTTCGATTACCGGATATCCTTCACTGATCTTATAAACCATCGGCTTTTCGCAATACACATGCTTTCCTTTTGCCAGCGCGTCTATTGCAATGCGCGCGTGCCATACGTCAGTGGTACAAAGTAAAATAGCGTCAATATCCTTTCGATCTAACAGTTCTTTGTAATTAGTGGTCGTATATAATTCTTTACCGTGCAACTCTTTCGCATTCTCCAATCTGCCCGTGTACAGATCACAGATACCTGCCAGCTCTACCCCCGGTACTTTCAAGGCAGTGCTCAAATCAAAATGTCCCTGCACTCCATATCCGATCACTCCTATTCTGACTTTGTCATTCGCAGTGATTTTCTTTTCATAGGTCAATATTCGCTCTTCCGCCTTTCCTCTGGCAGCAAGTGACGACAATGGAGAAGCACCAATCATGAGACCTGTAGCTCCTATTTGTTGTAAGAATTTCCTTCTTGAACTGGAAGTATCGTTTTTCATAATGCATTAGTTATTAAAATAGATTATAAATCATTTCACTGAATAGCTCACGAAGGCTATCTTTTTACTATCCGGACTCCAGGATGGAACATTGATTGTTCCCTGGCCGCCAAAAAATACAGGAGTGATGTCCTTTATCGCATTTGTCTTCAGATCCATCAAACGAAGTTTAACATTTTTACCGAACAAATGGCTTTGTTTTTCATCAGAGGTATAAGCAATGTACACAATCCACTTATTGTCTGGTGACGGATGAGCAAACCAATTAGAGTTTTCATCGAATGTGAGTTGCGTAGGTTCCGTGCCATCGGCCTTCATACGCCAGATTTGCATATGTCCTGTGCGATAAGAGTTGAAATAAATATACTTTCCATCTGGTGAATAGTCAGGTCCATCATCCAGGTCTTTTTCAGTAGTCAGCCGCTTTTCGATACCACCATTTACACCAATGGTATAAATGTCGAAGTTACCATTACGTTCTGCGCAATAAGCCAGGGTTTTACCATCTGCACTCCATCCGTGCCAGAAGGATGGCACTTCGGTAGTCACGCGTTTGGGTTCACCACCTGTAACTGGTAATATATAGATGGCCGATTTGTATGACTTTGGAGATGGATCGGCTTTGTCATTATGACTAATCGCGAGCCATTTTCCATCTGGAGAAACGCCATGATCATTATTATTCTGATTTGCAGAGCCGGTATTTAGCAGGTTTATTTTCTTTGACGATAAATCAAGTGTGTACAGTTTGCCCTTGCTATTAAGAATGAGGTAATTATCACGGTGCCAGTTGGGTGCTTCAAAATGCTTCTTCACGGTAACAATGGTATCGATTTTACCTGTTACAATATCTACGGTTTGAATATAGCTTGTGGTGTCCCGAATATTGCCTGCTGCAGACAAAAACGGAAAACAGAACAAGGCCAGACCCAACGCCTTTATGACGAAACTATTTTTCTGAGAATGAACTGATTTTTTCATACTATTTTATTTTTGAGCGTACTTTAATCAGAATAAATATATACATCTTTTTCTATTATCTATAAAAAAGATAATAAACTTATTTATCTTTATTCCATTGCCTTTCAAACGGTCTGTAATAAGGACCGTTTGACTTTAAGAGGGCCTCTTTTTCAATAAACCATGAGTCGATCAAAACAGGAAAAATATACTCCTCTCCATTGATTGCGTGATCTTTGGTTTCAGAGACAGAAAACTAAAAGTCCTGATCTCGAAATTCAAATTTGGAAAGGCACTATGGAATCTGCCTGGCGGATATGTACTGATGACAGAGGGAATCGATAAAGCTGCCGGCCGGATACTAAAAGAAAGAACGGGTTTAAAAAACATTTACCTGGACCAGTTCCGTGTATTCGGAGATGAGAACCGGATCACCCATCACAAACTGAAAGCGGTGATGAAACGTGAGCTCAAAAAATACGATGGGAAACTATTTGATTCCGCTACCATTGAATGGATGACCAGCCGGTTTGTTTGCATTGGCTATTATGCACTTGTGGACATCGACAAAGTAAATCCTCAGAAAGGCAAACTAGACGAATATCTGGAATGGCGTGACATTGATGATATTCCGAAGCTTACTTACGATCACAACGAGATTGTAGCCACCGCCCTGGAAGCTCTTCAACAAAACCTCGATCAAAAACTGATCGGGTTCAATTTGCTCCCTCCTACATTTACCATGAAAGAAGTTCAGGAACTTTATGAAGCGGTTTACAATAAACCTTTCGCTATTAACAATTTTCAGAAAAAGATACTAGACCTGAATGTGCTTGAACGTCTTGAAAAAAAATTCACCGGAGCCCAGAATAAAGCGCCCTACCTGTATCGCTTTAAGAAGCAAAAAAGATAGCACGCGTTTAGCGCGTGCTATTTCCATCATCACGTATCCCCCTCAACCAACTCACCTGTCAATTGTCATTCCCATTTCAGATTCTTCGAATTACCTTTTTCTTTAATCGCTCTCAACATCGAGGCGTCCAGCATTTTATCGCTGCTTTCTTTCGGTGTATTTTTGGTAATGTATGCCTGACGTGATTTATTCAGCGACTGGATCTCCGCCTGAATTCGGGCTCTTTCCTCTGACTTTTGTTTAACATAAACCTTGCGTTGCTCTACGGTCATGTTTCGCATTTCAGCGGGAAGGTCGGTTGTCTTTGTTTCAGTAATTACTTTTTCATCATCCTTCGCTGCGTCCACCAGATCCCAGCTCGAATTTTTGTAAGCATGCGAACTTTTTGAAACGGCACGCTCCGCTTCGTTGGCTTTGCCATAACTGGACGCGTTACGATCCTGAACCTTTTGTTTCTCCATCTTTGAAGAACCTGATTCGCCATAGTAAACATAAGTAGCGTTTAGCTTATCATTTAATGCAGCGATCTGATCATCATAAGGCGTAGGCACATACACGGTTTTGCTATCCTGTCCAATGCTCATGAATGTTCCTCCCGTAAGATCGGCACCGCTTTTCCAGTTACTCCGGATTCCTTCGTTGAAGTCGCCACAGAAAATAGTATTTACCACCACCCCTTTTTCCCTGGCGGCTGCGCAAGCCAGCTGATAGGAAACGTTGCCTTGAGTGAACGGCTCATTCCCCGCAATAAAGATCATTTTCAGGTCCGCGTTGGATGTTGACCACGCCAGTTGATTCAATGACGTTTTGATAGCATAGCCACAAAATTCATTTCCTCCATTGGTATGAAGAGCGAATAGTTTCTCCGAAATATCATCAAGGTCATCCGACAACGGGCTCACCTGGCGGATATATCCCTCTGATGCAGGAAGGCCATCATTGCCGTATTCGTACAGAGCAATTTTGATTTTGGGCTGAGTTCCGTCTCCGCATTTGGCAGCCGAAAGTTCATTTACAATTCGCCACAACTGTGATTTGGCCTGATCAATCAGTCCATCCATACTGTTGCTGGTGTCCAGTAACAAAGCAAGCATGATGGTTTGTCCTTTTTCAGGATCGGGTGTTTCTTTCCGTGCCGCATCTCCTGAACTAAAGCTCATTGAAATCAAAGCTATTGACAATAACAGCATCTTTGGAATGATAGAGTAAGTGGTGAAGGTCTTCATAATCTTTCAAGTTTGTTTTGATAAAGTACACGCGAAAAAAATGCGAAGGGTACCTAAACTCCGTGAACCGGCCCTTTCACTTAGGGAAGCTTCCAGCTGCCTGAGTGAGCGGGTAAAATCGACCGTATTTAACAGAAATACGTATTAATTTATAGTATTAACTTTCCGTCCACGAGATCAGGAATATGTATTCAAAGCTGTTAATAAGTGTTTTTATTGGGATGATACTGGTGACGCCATTATTTGCACAAAAGAAAAAGGAGTCATACCGGAATTTGAAAAGCAGATCAAGCAGTTCTGAAATTGAACAACTACTCAATGAAGCAGAAACTCTGAAGACCAAAAATCCGGATGCTGCGCTGGACCAGATTCAGGAGGCACTGGCAATGAGTGTTGCACAAGAGGACCATTTCAATGAAGGTCGAGCTTATATCTTATTGGCAGAAATCAATGAAGGGATTCTGGAATGGAAACTGGCAAATGAAAATTATCTGCGTGCCAAAGAAAAATTGAGTACCAATACTTCATTACCCGGATACCTCACGGCATTGAACGGTTTAGGAAACACCAATCTCAAACTTCAGAACTATGATGAAGCATTGCGTTACTACCAGGAAGCTTTAACGCTACGCATCACCTCCACTCAGCGAACTCAGCTACAGATTGCCATCTCAGAGGTGTACTACCAGATGGGGCAATACTCAGAAGCCGCGAAAGTGCTGAACAACACTACGACTGCAAAAGTTGTAAACCCTGAGTTGGAAAATCAAAAAACAAAAGTACAGGCACGCCTCAATGAACTGAGTAATGCCCCGGCTATTTATGATAATTCATTGAATAGCATCCGGAGCGGGAAGACAATCACTCCACAGGAGCAACAATCGGTACAGGAAACCAAGGAAGAAGTAGCCGATGTGCTGCAGTCACAAAAAAGATATGATGATGAAATCGACTTACGAAAGCGGTCCATTGAATACAACCTGCAATCAAAGAACCTGACAGAAGTAAGTAAGGACAAAATAGCTATCAGCAAAAGTCTGGACGCAAAAGGTGAATTAACCGGAGCTATACGGGAAGCGGAAGAAGCCGCACGACTCTCCGACTCCATTAATAATCCCATAGAAAAAGCGAATGCATTTCTTTCGCTGGCAACGTTATATGATAAAAACGGTCAGTCTGCCAAAGCAATCGGTGCTTATAAAAATTATAGCAACGCAGTGAAGGAAGGAGAAAAACTGAATCAGGCCCGTCTGTTAGAAAAGTCTGAGCTTATCCGTAAGCAAAAAGACATCGAAGAAATTACCAAAGATGTATCGATTGGTCAGCGGGAAGAAACCATTGAGCAGGCTACGGTGTTTCGTCAGCAGCTGATTATTTACGGACTATTAACTATTACCTTAATTGTCTCGCTTACTTCTTTTTTTATTTACAAAAATGCCCGCGCCAGCAAACTGGCCAACCGGCTACTGGCATTAAAATCACTTCGTGCGCAAATGAATCCTCATTTCATTTTCAATGCGTTGAATTCGGTCAATCAATTCATCTCCCAGCAGGACGAGCGAACGGCTAACCGGTTTCTCTCCGAATTTGCTTTGCTCATGCGGTTAGTGTTGGAGAATTCGCAGGAAGATTTCATTCCACTCTTGAAAGAGCAGGAGATTTTATCGCTGTACCTGAAACTGGAGCACTATCGGTTCCGCGACAAATTTGATTACGAAATAAAAATGGATGAAAGTATTAATGCCGATTCGATTGAGATTCCCCCCATGTTGATTCAACCTTATATTGAAAATGCAGTGTGGCATGGCCTCCGGTATAAAACGGAGAAAGGAAAACTACTTCTCCATTTTTATAAACAGAACGGAAGTCTGGTGGCAGAAGTCACCGATGACGGAATCGGTCGTCAGAAATCGGCCGAACTTAAGACAGCGAACCAGAAGAAGCATAACTCACAGGATTAAAAAACATCGAAGAGCGTCTGGCTATTATTAATAAAGTATATAATTTAAACTATCGCGTGAACATCGAAGACCGGCCCGGCAATGGCACGCGCGTTTGCATTTTTCTACCTTTAACCAAGTAGCAATAGTCTCATGTTAAAAGCTGTAATTATTGACGATGAAGAAGACAGCCGGAAAATACTGGCCAATTATGTAAAGAAATATTGTGATGAGATAGAGGTATGTGGTTTTGGAGAATCTGTTGCCAGCGGAAAAGAGGTCATCAACAGGCATAATCCAGATATCGTATTTCTGGATATTGAAATGCCTTACGGTAATGGGTTTGATCTGCTCGATAGTTTCGAGAGTGTGACCTTCGAGACTATTTTTGTTACCGCATTCGATCACTATGCTATTCAGGCATTTAACCAAAGTGCCTCCTACTATTTATTGAAGCCTATCAACATTGATGAGCTGATCAAGGCGGTAGAGAAAGTAAAAAGCGAACGTGCCCAGGCAAACCGGTTACAGGCCACACAATTATTGCTTGAAAACAGGCGCGCGCCAATCAATCAGAAGATCATGCTTCCTACCATGGAAGGTTTTGAGATTGTCACGATCAATACCATTCTTTACTGCGAGGCAGCCGATAATTTCACGCGCTTTCATCTCGATGGTACAGGCCCGCCATTAATGATTTGCAAGACGTTGAAG
>JBGATZ010000523.1:0-2423 GCA_044228905.1 Cyclobacteriaceae bacterium
ATATTGATTCTGTTTTTTTTAATCCAGGCAAGCTGGTTCATGATGTGAAGGTGAATCATGAAATAGCCGATCTGTCCGAACTTAAAACCATCCTCTGAGGGTTATGATATTTAATTAACTTTGCAACCTTAATTCTGATTGTTAATCTGAGAAATTTATGCCAAAAGGATTCTATACCATTCCACATCCCAAAAATGAGCCGGTTTTATCTTACGCCCCTGGTTCAAAAGAAAGAACGGCCTTAAAAAAAGCAATTGAAGAAGCACGATCAAAAGTGATTGATATTCCAATGTATATCGGATCCGAAGAAGTTCGTACTGATAAGAAAAAAGCGATTTCTCCACCGCACGATCATAAACATGTTCTGGGCCATTATTATGAGGGAACTAAAGAACATGTTACAAAAGCCATTGAAGCGGCATTGGCAGCAAAAGAACAATGGGCTAATCTGGCGTGGGAGCAGAGAGCAAGTATTTTTTTAAAGGCAGCTGAGTTGCTTGCGGGTCCCTATCGTTATAAAATGAATGCAGCCACTATGTTGGGGCAGTCAAAAAATGCTTTTCAGGCGGAGATTGATTCAGCTTGCGAGTTGATTGATTTCCTCCGTTTCAATGTTCATTTCATGAGTGAGATCTATCGTGACCAACCGGAATCTTCACCAGGCATCTGGAACAGAATAGAATATCGCCCACTGGAAGGATTTGTGTTTGCATTAACTCCATTCAATTTCACCGCCATTGGAGGTAATCTTCCAACCAGCGCTGCCTTAATGGGTAATACCGTTGTATGGAAAGCTGCCAATACGCAGATTTATTCTGCTAACGTGATCATGCAGATTCTGAAAGAAGCGGGGTTGCCAGACGGTGTGATCAATCTTGTTTATGTAAGCGGACCAGATGCAGGTGAAGTAATTTTTAATCACAGAGATTTTGCCGGTATTCACTTTACAGGAAGTACCGGAGTGTTCCAGGGAATGTGGAAGACAATTGGTAACAACATTCATAAATACAAAAGCTATCCACGCATTGTAGGTGAAACAGGTGGAAAGGATTTTGTAATGGTGCATAAGAGTGCAAATCCAAAAGAAGTAGCTACCGCTATTGCACGTGGCGCCTTTGAATTCCAGGGACAAAAATGTTCAGCTGCTTCACGTGCGTACATACCTTACAATTTATGGAAGGATGTGAAGAACTATCTCATCGAAGACCTGAAGAGCTTTAAGATGGGTGGCACGGAAGATTTCGGAAATTTCATAAACGCAGTTATTGATGAAAAAGCATTTGATTCAATCGCCAGCTACATTGACAAAGCGAAGGCCAACTCGATGAATGAGATTGTAGCAGGCGGAAATTACGATAAGTCAAAAGGTTATTTCATTGAGCCAACAATCATTCAGACGAAAGATCCGCTGTCGTTGACCATGTGTGAAGAGATTTTCGGTCCTGTGATGACGATTTATGTGTATCACGAAGAACAATTTGAACAGACGCTTGAGCTGGTTGACAATACTTCTCCGTATGCATTGACGGGTTCTATCATTTCGAAAGATCGTTATGCCATTGAGCTAGCCACGAAGAAGCTGAGCAACTCCGCTGGTAACTTTTATATCAACGACAAACCGACTGGTGCAGTAGTAGGACAGCAACCTTTCGGTGGAGCGAGAGGCTCAGGTACAAACGACAAAGCAGGAGCAAAGGTGAACTTGCTTCGTTGGGTTTCATTAAGAACCATCAAAGAAACATTTGTTCCGCCAGTAGATTACAGATACCCTTTCTTGGATAAGGAATAAAGAATAAATAAAAGTGATCGATCAAAAATCGATCACTTTGTTTTTATGCGATAGCCTAATCTCTTCAGCCACGCTACGCTTAATTCAGGCCAGGTATTCAGCACGGGATCTTGTGGTGCCATGCCATAGCCATGACCGCCATGATCATAGATGTGTAGTGAGCAAGGAATGTTGAATTGCCTTAATGCCTGATAAAATAGAATTCCGTTCTCAGGCGGAACTACTGTATCATCGGTAGAATACACCATGAATGTTGGAGGAGTATGTTCGTTGACTCTGTTTTGTGTTGAAAGTGAATCCACTAATTCGTTATCGGGATTTCTACCCAGTAACATTTCACGACTTCCATTGTGTGCTGCTTTTCCTGCAAAGGTGATTACAGGATAAATTAATATCGCAAATGCTGGTCGTGAACTCCATTGTTCTAAAGCTACTTTTGATTTTTTATTGGCTGGTAAATGCATCGTGGCGCACATGGAAGCTAAGTGACCGCCTGCAGAAAATCCCATCACTCCAATTCGTTCCGGGTCCAGTTTCCACTCTCTGGCTCTCGATTTAATTATTCGCATAGCTGTAGTAACGTCATTATATTGATCAGGAAAACGATGCCCTTGCTGTGCCCCATTGTTTAAGC
>JBGATZ010000031.1:0-22324 GCA_044228905.1 Cyclobacteriaceae bacterium
TTCGCGCTGCATCCTTTCTCACGCACATAGCTTACGCACCACCCGCGAAAGTATGAATGCGCTCATGCAGGACGGCTGGAAAACGGCTCGATTTAAGATCATCAGTTAATAAAATTGTTTTTAAAATGTTTACCTATCCGTAGAGTTAGCGCTCTACGGATGATCAATGAAAGTAGAGTCTTCTGCCCCGGAGCATGCGTAGAATCATGTTTCGACAAGCTCAACATGACAGGGAAGAGTATTTGTTGGTGAAAGAACACAGGTGTATTTCGAAATCGTGTTTCGAAAAGTCGACATGACATGTTGAAATACGTGTCAATTCCCAATCATTACAAAAGGCGCCCAATAGTAAGGCGAACTGAATGTGCCTTCGCTGATCATTTTGATCTTTGCTTGTTGTAATGCTTTGCGGAAGGATTGTTTTTGCTGCAGGTGATCTTTATAAAAATCAGTCATCAGTTCGGCTGTCGATTCATCGGCTACACTCCAGAAAGAAACAATGAGATTTTCGGAACCTGCATAGATCAATGCACGGGATAAACCAATCACGCCTTCGCCTTTGGATAATTTGCCTAAGCCTGTCTGACAGGCAGACAGTACAGTGAGTTGCGCATCAAGATCAAGGTTGTAGATTTCACCTGCGAAAAGATGACCGTCTTCATGATCTGTTGTGTTTAAAAAGATGCGTGAAAGCTCGGGATTGGTTTCATCCACGATACCGTGCGTAGCGAAATGCAGGTAGTTGTATTTCTTCAGATCGCCCGATTTGATTTTCGTTTCATTGGCATTTTCGTTTTTAGCGATAGCAGCTCCCTTGCCAAACAATCCGGCAATGGTTGTTACTTCCTGATCAGTACCGGGCAGGTCATTGAGATTATCTGTTGGAGCGAATTGGACAGGAGCACACAGGAAGATCGAGGCAATCTGATCGTGTGCTGCTTTTGATTTCTGTGCGATAAGTCCTGCAGAGAATTCATAGCTGGTCGCAAAACGGTTGGCAACAAATGAAGTGGACTGGAAGTCAGCTGCTTTTTTCTTTTTGTACGGCAGTGCTTCAAAAGGAAGAGTACTCAGCTTACCGGAAGGAACGATAATCAGATCAGTGATTGAACCAGAAAGATGAGGCACCAATACTTTACGCAGTTGTTCACCAGAAGAATGATAGGTATCTAATGACGAATACAACAAGCTATTCGTGAATCCTTTTACAAGGCGATCGAAATCATCAGGTAAAGTCAGGTTTTTAATGATGAATTTCTTTTGCGTGATGATGAACTGGTAGATGCGGCTGTTCTTTTCTGCGATGAAGTAGGAGACAATAGCCGTATGCTTATCGAGTTTGCTTTGAAGTACGCTGACGGTTGGAGAGGTCTGGTTAAACTTCAGATTGTAATAGTTTGGAAATTCTTTCTCCAGCTTCTTCACAAAGTCATCGTATTCGCGGTTGAGATTGAATAACGATTCACGTAAATACTTCTCTTCGTCAGCGGATGGTTTTTGCGAAAGCTTCTGTGACAGGAACGTGATCGTTGATTTCAGATTCTTTTCTTCTTCTACCAACGCTTGCGGAATGCCTGCAAAGAATTTTGCATTCGCATCGGCAATAGACTCTTGTAGCACAGCAGACTTACTTTTCTCTGCAAAGTAAAACGCAGCTTCGCGGTAATTCTTCGAATCGAAGGTGATCTCACTCATGGCTTGAGCTATTCGCACGCCATCTTCGTACACTTCATTGGCCTGATCGCCCAACGCAATCTTGTCGCTTTCGTCTGTACTGTGATGTCTGATGTCATCAATTAATGTATCCGCAGAGTAAAGGCAGGAGAGGGCCAGCTTCAGATCATCGAGCTTCAATGTTTTGGAATAGTATTTCGATTCCAGTGCCTGTGCTTTCCATCGTAACGAATAAAGCAACACGTACGGATTATAAAAATCCCTGATGACCGGATTCTTTGCTGCATTGATATCATTGAACGAATTCACATTGGCAATCACCGCCTGTTGAAAGGCATTGATGGATTCATCGAACTTATTTTCTTTCCACTTTAAAATTCCAATCTGATTCAACGTAGCCGAGATGTCCGGATGCTTTGTTCCGTAAGCTTTCTGATAAACCGCTAGTGCTTTCTGAAAGTATTCCAGCGAAGCTTTGCTGTTCCCCATCTTCTCATATGTCTGGCCGAGGTTAGACAATACAAACGCTTCGTTGGGATGGCCATTAGGATAGATCGATTTCCAGATGGACAAAGCCGTTTCAAAATCATTCACGGCATCGCCATACAATTCCAGTTGCAGATAGATGAAACCCGAGTTCGTTTTGGCAATGGCAATCTTGGGATGATTCTTTCCGTGCAATGATTCATAGATCGGCAGCGCTTTGTCATAATACTCCAATGCTTTATCAGGATCACTCGTGGTGTAAATCAATCCTAAGTCATTCAAGGATGCGGCTACCTCTTCGCTCTTCTCTCCAAACAACTGCTGACGCATCTGCAATGCCATCAACCCGTTGTCTTCTGCCTGATTGTATTTGCCTGTGGCGTTGTACACGATCGCCAATGTAGCCAGTGATTGTGCAGCTTCTTTCGTACTTTGCTTCCCTGATTTCTGAAACTGAGCTGACGCATTCAATAAATTTTCTAATGCAAGATCAAAGCGACCTTTGTTCATGTTCAGACTACCCAGCGTAGTGAGCACGATGCCTTGCTCGAAGTCTGAAAGTTTTTTCTTTTGCAGTGCAGTAAGAATCACTTCAGCTTCATTCAGTTTTCCCTGTGCGATAAGGATCTCTGCTTTTTTGTTTTCCAGCTGAACGGAAAGTTCATCGCTGATCTTTTTATTCAACTCCGCATCAATCAATACCAGTGCTTTGTCGGTTTGATTTTGTTGAATCAGCTGATCCACTGCCGTGAATGGATTTTGTGCCAGCGCTAATACACTGATCGAAGAGAACAATAGAAATAGTAGAAGTCTCTTCATGATCAGAAGCGATAGAAGTAAGTGACAGAAGAAACGAACTCACGTGTGAGTCCATCGGGGTTGAGATCGCGCTGCACGATCTTATGACCCAGCAACAGTTTCATGCCCGACTTCGCGTTGAAGCTGTAACCCGTTGTGAAGATGACCGAGCACGCCAGTCCTTTGACCGTCTCCGGACTTACCCGTGTTTGTGGTGAATTAAACTCCTGACCGGAGCGGGTGAACTCATCTCTCTTGATTCTGTAAATAGGAAGGAGGCCCGCAGAAAAATTGAAGCGTGAGAAACGGAAGTTACGCTCCACGCGAAGCATCACATCAATGCCTCTGCGTAAATCTTTCGCCTGGTTATAGCGATCTACATATTCCTTCTCGCTGGTGAATGCCCAGTCGCTCCAAACAAACTGATTGTTGTTCTGATTTAAGGGCACCTGAATTCCGGTTGCTAATAACCACTTGCGGTTGATCAATGAAATCCCGGAAATCAGATCATACGTACCCAGACTCGTCTGGTAGTACATGGGCAATGGCAATCCATCCACTGACTTATCTGATTTATTAGTTGGGATTTTTCCGCCAAACGATAAGTTCAGATCGAACTGATCGGACGAATAGATGTTGCGTGTATAGCACAAGGAAATATCACCCGCACCAGATGTATTGGCGAGGCGACCCGTCACAAACTGGTAGGGAAGCTTTACCTGGAAAGAGCTTTTGCGTGTGAGTGAAAAATTCAGATCGGCAGTAGCTACATACACCACAGGAGTGAGCGTGGTAGTGCCGCGGTAGAAGCTCAGCTCCATGGAGCGCAGCTTGATGGCCACTTTTTTATTGTAGGGCTGATCGGGTTTCATGGCACCCATGGTGCAGAAGCCGGCATCGCTGCAGCCCTGCGCAAGGGCAAAATGAACACTGACGAGGCAACAGGCCAGCAGGAGGATTTTTTTCATACGGGGTTGGTAGGCCAAAGATATGAATGCCGGAAAGAGTATCAAAGGTGAGCGGAATGTGTTAAAAAGAGAGGTTTTAATGGCGGAGGAGCAGAGTGGGCAGAGAGAATTTAGATACAGATTACTCAGATGGGCATTTAATTATCAATAGAAGCCAGTTTGCTATTTTTGTTTTATGAATGATGATCTGAAAGAGGAAGCTCTTGAGCAATTGGAATTGGACATTAAGTTTGGATTTGAGAACGAAGAAGAACTTTGCCTATGGTCGGTGTTGTCACCGACCATCTTGTGCTGCTAAAGATGCTCTGCATAGTGCGTGATGAAACCCCAATCATCTTGGTTGAGTTCGTAGAAAGCTGCTGAAGAGAACCTGTAATCTTCAGACTTTTCGCTTAAGCCGGCTTTCACGGGATTATAATGCATATAATCTATTTTTTGTTTGGCTGTTTCTCTGTTATACATCGTTGCCTTGTAGGGTCTTCGTTCCCAGAAGTGATACTGCCTGTCACTTTGTGTACTTAGATAATAGTCTAATTCTTTGGCATCTGTGTCTATGATCCGAAATTTAATCTGTTGTGCTGTGAATTTGAGAAACATCTGCTCTGTACTTTTATTCAGCCATTCATCTTGCCTCGACCACATCAGGTGAATGTGATTAGGCATGATGACAAAACCGTATAGCCAGATTCTTTTGTCGTTGACCATGAAACGAAGGCTGTCCATGATGATCTGTTTTCGTTCATCGTCTTTCAGCAGGTGTTGCCAGTTGAGGCAAGTGGCGGTGAAGAAAGTTATACCGTTGGTCATGATATAAGTTAAGTTAGCGAAAAAAAGGGGAGGACGGAAGAGGTCGGTGACAACACCAACCTTAGGCAAAATTGAAAGAATTGTCAATTAAGCCACTTGGTTTTTGTTACTATCACGCTCAGGATTTAGCGCGAGCAGTAGATCCAACCATTCAAAATTTATATCTGGGCTTTAATAGTTTATCTGAAGACGACAAGGAAGCTGTAGTTGTTGCAAAGATGATTGTTGATAGATTGAAGCAGAAGAATTTTAATGTAACGTGGTCCGGTTCCGTAGACGAAAGGATTCTGATAGATCTAATTGAATGGAAGAAAATCCCTGATGATCAGAACTGGCGTGCGGAGCGGGTTATTGCGATAATGTCTAAAGTGAATAGTCAGAAAAAGCCTTTTTGGAAATTCTGGTAATAGAAAATATTAGATTAATGAAGAGAAATACGATAATACTTTTGATTCAATCTGTCTTGATTATAGCAGCCTTGTTGTTTGGTTATATTAAAAATTCCGAAAGTAAATATCTGAGGAAGTTGGCAACTGCGAATGAGGAGCTAGCGCGAGAAAACGCAAAGCGGAGCACGGAACTTCAAATTCAATTGAAGGAGTGTTGTGGACAAAAATGATGAATTTCAGATTTTGAGAATACTTTACATAGTCCCTTCTCCTTCTTAATTGCAGAGAGAGTACCGGATCGCGCTGCGTTTGTTTGGTATGACATTTCATAGCTGAGGGAAACGGGAGAATCAGGTTTCGATAAACTCAACCTGACAAAAACTTAGTGTCTTTGTGGCTATTACTCTGTATTCGCGGTATTATAATCCCAAGGCCTGGTTCTCGATAGAAGCGAGCTCAATTACTTTTTCGTATTCGGCTGCGTTGAGGTCGTTGAAGAAGTAGTGCACCGGATTCACGTGAATACCGTTGATGAATACTTCATAATGCAAGTGTGGTGCAGTAGATAAACCGGTGTCGCCCACATATCCGATGAGTTCACCACGTTTGATCTTTTGTCCTTTGCTCACCGCGAAGCCGTGCATGTGTGCATAGCGTGTGCGATAGCCAAATCCATGGTCAATCTCAATCATCTTACCGTAACCACTGAAGCTCACCTGTAGTTCATCGATGCGCCCGTCAGCGGTAGCGTAGATGGGAGTACCAATGCTTGCCGCGAAGTCGATGCCCGTGTGCATCTTCTTCACTTTGTACACCGGGTGAATGCGCATGCCGAAACCGGATGCCAGAGCAATCAACGTTTTGTTGGCAACCGGTTGAATAGCAGGAATCGCTGCAAACAGTTTTTCCTTGTTCTCAGCGAGCTGTACTACTTCGTCCTGTGATTTCGATTCGATGTAAATTTTTCTTTTCAATTGATCGATCGTGCCAGCCATTTTTACGATCAGGTCTTCATGAATAATGTTCTTATCAAGGATGTCCTTGTAGCGTTCCGATCCACCAATACCACCTTCACGAATGGATTTATCGATCGGCTCGGCACCTAAAACTTTGCGATATAAATTGTCATCGCGATACTCAACACCTTTTACAATGTTATCCAGGCGTACCAATTCGGTGTTAAGGTTTTCATAATAGAACTTCATCTCCTTTACTTCATTTTTCAGGATCAGCTCTTTGGGAGATTCGAAGTAGCTGTTGTAGAGGAAAAGCAAGCCGATCGCCATGGCCAGGGTGAGAGAGAGAATGCCTAAACTATTGAGAACGATATCGCCTGTGCTGGTTTTAATTCGTTCGTATTTACACGTTTCTGTGTCGTAATAGTACTTAATACGCGCCATAGTTCGACTTTAAGGCTTGTGAGCCGGAATACGCTTAACTTCAGTAAAAATTGAGGCCATCAGGGAGATCGATACCGGCTAGTGGTGCCGTAAACTGCGTTTTCTTGCTGGATTCGCAGTTTGCCCGGCCAAAGGTACGAAAAATTCAGAATGGACGCTTGGATTCTGGGAACTGGATACTTGGTTGCTAGTTACTGGTCTCTGGCGGATAATTCACTACTCGCGAATTATTGCCTGTATCTTGAATGGTTTTTGATCCCGTTCTTCTAATTTCTTTTTGTGATTGTTATCGGTGAAAAAATCGACCAGAACATTCCAATCACTAGCATTTATTCCACTTTTGCCATTTTTGTCAAGATTATCCACAATATTAAGATTGCCAATCCGCTCAATGTTTTCACTAAATTTCATAAAGTCTTTCCTCCAAATGATCAGACTGTATGATCCGAGACTGTATGGCTTTATTTCGGGATGTGTTGCCCATATTTTTTCTCGTTCAGAGGTTGAATATTGGGAGTAAGTATCTTTGATATTTCCAATTCCATAAAAGTTGGCACTTCTAATGTCATCAATGGAAGGCTTTTCATGATTATCAATAGAGAGTGCAGCGAATGTAAAGTTGTGAGGGCTCTTCTCTTTGTAAATACAGGTACACAGAATTGCCTTGTATCGGTTATCAGCAGTCTTAAATACCAATACATCTCCTTTATTCACCTCTTTGATTGCAGTCATTGTCCTATTGTTAATTTTTCGGACGGAAGGGTTTGATCACAGTTTCATTGCATTCAATAAACGGACCCTCAAGCAAATCAATACAATAGGGGATAGCAGGAAACACTGCATCGAGACATTCCCGAATTGATTTTGGTTTGCCAGGAAGATTTACGATCAATGTTTTGTTGCGAATGCCTGCGGTTTGTCGCGACAGAATAGCCGTGGCCACATACTTCAGGCTGGTAGCGCGCATGAGTTCACCGAAGCCAGGCATCATCTTATCGCATACGGCTTCTGTTGCTTCAGGAGTGACATCTCTTTTCGAAGGACCAGTTCCACCTGATGTGATAATGAGACAACATTCTTTATTGTCGGCCATGTCAATCATCGTTTGCTCGATAATCTGCTGCTCATCCGGAATGACTGCATACGCTTGTTCCCATTTACTTTTCAGGTATTCATTCAAGGCAGATACAATCGCTTTACCGGGAAGATCTTCATAGATGCCCTGGCTGGCACGGTCGGAGACGTTGATTATTCCTATGCGGATCATGTGGGATACTGGTTACTGAATTCTGCTTGCTTGTTACTGGATTCTTGTTGCTGGTAATACTTGTTGCACGTGAACTACCGGCATCTAGTATCCGGAATCATTAAGTTAGTTAGGAGTCACTCTAAAGTTCTTCGGTATTTTTCAGATTCAGCGAATGTCTTCCTTTCCTAAACACCTGTCTTCCCTTGTTTATTCCCTTGCGGATTTCTTTTTGTTGTTCGACAGGAAGCATGATGGTTTCTTTGCATTCATCAGAGCAGCAGCCATGGTATTTCTCAGCGCAGGCTTTGCATTGAATGAACAACAAATGACATCCATCGTTCTTACAGTTGGTATGATCATCGCACGGTGTGCCACATTGATGGCACACAGCTATGATGTCTTGAGTGATTCGCTCACCTAAGCGCTCGTCAAATACGAAGTTTTTACCAATGAATTTGTTTTCGAGATTGTTCTCTTTGATCTCCTTGGCGTATTTGATAATTCCTCCTTCCAGCTGGAATACATTTTTAAATCCCAGGTGTTTCATCCATGCACTGGCTTTTTCGCAACGAATGCCACCGGTACAATACATGAGGAGATTCTTATCCTTGTGTTCATTCATCAGGTTTTCAGCCACCTGCAGCTCTTCACGGAACGTATCCACATCGGGAAGAATAGCATTTTTGAAATGCCCTACTTCACTTTCGTAATGATTGCGCATGTCGATGATCATGGTGTTGGGATCATCGGCCAGTTTGTTGAACTGCTCGGCATTGACATGTACACCCGTATTACTGGCATTGAAGGACGGGTCATCAATGCCATCGGCTACTATTTTTTTGCGGGCAAGAATCTTCAGCTTGAAGAATGATTTGCCATCGTCTTGTACAGCAATATTCAATCGCACCTGGTTGAGCCAATGGATGGAGAACAACTGGTTTTTGAATGCTTCCAGGTTCACTTCCGGTACGCTGATCTGCGCGTTGATGCCTTCGTGTGCTACATAGATGCGTCCGAGAACGCCAAGCGCATCAAGGCTTCGATAAAGCTCATCGCGGAATAGTGCGGGCTCCGTAATCTGGTGATATTTGTAAAAGGAAATGGTGACCCGCTTTTCGGGTGCAGATCGCATCTTCTCCTTGAGCAGGCGACCTTCAATTCGGTTGTATAATGCCATAAGTGTGGATCAATCGCAGGTTAATCGCGCACCTTATTAAATGTTGACACAAAGATAGGGAAAATTGAGAGGGAGTAAAAAGACGGATACTTGTTCGAAGTTAATTCGCTTTCAACTCTCCCCTCAGGAGTTTGTTATAATCCTCGCAGGAGAGTAATCCGTTTTTGTGACAGGTGGCGCATTCTTTATAGGTTTCTCCCAGGTACGTTTTTTTTACGATTACTCCTGAGCCACTGCATGCGGGGCACATCACTTTTCCAGAAGGACCACAATCAATATTGTAATCGCGCGACAATACTTCTTGTGTTTGCTGCACTACCGCTTGTCGTTCGGCCAATACTTTTTGTTCGGCCAGTTTTAATGAAGCCACTGCATCTTCTGAAAATTTTCCGCTGGCACCTTTCAGCTGAATGTATTTATTGAGCCAGTCTACGCTTTGTTTGTACTTGCCGAGAAAGTAGGAGTTCTTCCCGAAGTAATAAGCAAGATCGGAGGGAACGCTTTTAATGTTTTTCAATACATACAGGAATTTTTTATCAGCTGCTTCATACTCTTCCTGTTCAAAGAGCACTATGGCCGAATCGAGCTGTTGTGTAATGCCACGCTGCTTGTCATTTTTCTTTTGTTCTTCCTGCTCTTTGATTTTCTCACGCTGATAGTCTTTATTATCCTGGGCCATGGTGGCCGCGGAAATTAACAGGAATAATACGATCAACTGCCCAACTACTTTTTTCATAACAAATCTTTCTTCGACATATCCAGCCACTCCAGTGCGGCATTGCAATAAATATCTTCTTTTACCTCTGCAGGCAAATCCATATCAACAATATACTTGCCAATTTCCAGATCGCCCAGAGGAAAAGGATAATCGGAACCCAGCGTGATTTTTTTTGAGCCCACCAGCTTTAGTACATAGTCCAGCATCATTGGATCGTGAGTGACACTATCGATCCAGAATTTGCCCAAATAGTTTTTAGGGGGAACATTATTGTCTATCGCCACCAGGTCAGGACGGCAATCAAATCCATGTTGAATTCTTCCAATGGTAGAAAGAAACGAGCCACCAGCGTGAGCAAAATTTACCCGAAGTTTAGGCAGGCGTTCAAAAATTCCCCCGAAGATCATTGAACAGATAGCGCGTGTGGTTTCGGCCGGCATTCCTACCAGCCAGGGCAGCCAGTAGCGCTGCATATTTTTTTCGCCCATCATGTTCCAGGGATGTACTAATACAGCCATTCCCAGTCTTTCGCAGGCTTCAAAAATCGGAAAGAAGTGAGGCTCGTTCAGATTTTCATCGTTGATGTTTGATCCGATCTGTATTCCTTTCAATCCGATTTTTTTACACCGTTCCAGTTCCTTTACGGCAAGTTCAGTGTCGTGCATAGGCAATGTAGCCAGCCCGATGTATTGCTTCGGATAATCATCGGCTAATTCAGCGAGGTTGTCGTTCAGAAACTTCGAGAGGTCTAAACAATCGAGGGGCTTGGCCCAGTACGAAAACATAACAGGTATCGTGCAGACCACCTGCACCTGTGTACCGAACTGCTGATATTCTTCAATACGCACTTCCGGATTCCAGCAGTTTTCCTTGATCTCGCGGAAGAACTGGTTGCCACGCATCATTTTTGCAAAGCCCTGCTTGTGATGTTGCAGGTAGATAAAATCGCCATAGCCAAACTTCTCGCTCCAGTTGGGCATCTTCTTCGGGAGAATGTGCGTGTGGCTATCGATTTTAAGCATCTTTCAGAAAAATGAATCTCGAAATATAGAAGTTTTTTAACGGGCTTCAACAGAAATTAAGTGCAGGATGTATATTTAGAAAAACACAGGCCATGGAGGATCGATCTGATAGCTGGCGGGAAGAAGTACCTGATGCGGAGATATTTAATGCAGTACTTGAGATTTCATCTGAAGTAGTATGGGTAACCGACTTTAGAAAGGAGGCCAGCTTCTGGATTGCTTCTGCCGGCAACCGCAAAAAATACGGTCTGCCTGATTTTGATGACAATACCTTTTGGATTAATCATATTCACCTGGAAGATGTAAAGAAGGCGACTGAAGGATTTCAAGCTGCCCTTCATAATCCGGCCTTATCTTATTATGAACATGAGTATCGCTTTCACGGCAGTGACGACATGACCTATATTGTTCACGATGCCATGCGTTTCTTTCGTGATGAGCAGGGAAAAGCCAACCGGGTAGTGGGCGTATGGAAGGACGTTACGGATATCTATTTTAAAGAAGAGAGATTACAAAGTCTGCTGATCAGTATTGAAGATGACCTTAATCGCTTTCGCATCATCTCCAATATCTCTAATGCCACCATGTGGGAAGTAGATACAGTTACCGATCGTATCATATGAAGGCTGGAAGTCTGACGCTCGAAGAATTTGGTCTTAACAAAGCGGATTACCAGATCAAAGACTGGGAGAACTCTATTCATCCGGAAGATCGTGAGCGAGTAGTGAGGAACTTTGAGAAGATCACCACTTCAGAAGTTGAAAAATTCGAAGAAGAGTATCGTTTCATTAAGCCGGATGGTTCGATTGCCTATGAAAGACAAGGTTCTGTTGTTCGTGATGCCAGCGGAAAAGTGATCAAGTCATTGGGTGGATGGATTGATCTTACCAAAAGAGAAGAACATGAGCTGACGCTGATGCAGGCCATTGAACGGCAGGAGAAGTTAAATGAAGAGATATCCACGCGTGAAGAAGAGCTGGCCAGTTCGGAAGAGGAATTGCTACGAATCAATGAACAATATCGTTAAGTATACAGGCGCTGAAGGAGAAAGAGTTTATCATCTCGCAATCGCAGCAGATGGCGAAAGATCGGCAACTGGGAATTTGATCCGGTTACAGGTCTCGCGAAGCCTGGTCGGAAGAACTGTATAATATTTTTGGAATAGATCCGGATGTGGTGATCACCCCGCCCCGATGAAGTACTTCCCGTTTTTCGATGCGAAGAGCGGAAAACTGGTAGCGGATACATTTCAGATGATGCGCAGTCAGGGAATGCCTTTTCGACATCACGGCACAAAATCAATACGCCTATCGGGTATCGCAAATGGGTGCGACTCACTGCGTATCCCATCATTACACATACCAAAAAACGAATTGTAGGTCTTGGTTATGACA
Organism: Cyclobacteriaceae bacterium; assembly: GCA_044228905.1. Taxonomy (GTDB): domain Bacteria; phylum Bacteroidota; class Bacteroidia; order Cytophagales; family Cyclobacteriaceae; genus ELB16-189. The sequence continues at coordinate 12,083 of JBGATZ010000031.1, forward strand.
TGACTTACTTTAAAGAGGCGGAAGAATTACTTCGTGCGAGTGAAGAAAAATTTGAGAAAGCCTTTCGCAGCAATCCCGATCTGATGACGATCATGCGTGAGGACGATCTGGTTATCCTCGATGCGAATGATAAGATTCATCAATTACTGGGTTATTCAAGATCGGACGTGCTGGGGGCAAGTGCCAAGGTATTTAACCTGTTTGTAAATCAGGAAGAGCGAGACTCTTTCTTTCATATTTATTACCAGGCTGGAAAAGTAGAAGCCGAAGCGGCATGGAGAAAGAAAGACGGAAATGTCATTCAGGTGCTGATCTCTACCAGCCAGATGGAACTGGAAGGAAGGAAGTGTATGATCTCGGTAGTGCGCGATATCACCGATAGAAAAATCGCAGAAGAAAAATTTCAAAAAGCTTTTGATCTTAGTCCTGATCTGATTTTGATTTTTAAAGAAAAGGACCTCACCCTGGTGGAAGCCAACCGGAACCTGTATGAATTTTCCGGTTATTCACGTGAAGAAGTAATTGGCCATTCGGCCCAGGAATTTTTGTTGTGGGTAAATGAAGCAGAGCGCGCAGAATTCCGTAAGGGGTATTTTGCTAAAGGACAAGCGAGTACTGAAGCAAAGCTGTATAAAAAAGGTAAAGTTGAATTTTACAGTACAATCTCCGCGCAGCGCATTCGCCTGAACAACGAAGATCATATGCTCACCGTTATTCGCGACATCACCGAAAAGAAAACAGCTGAAGCACGCCTGATTGAAAGTGAAGCCAATCTGAATGCAACTATCAATAATACCGACCTGATGGTATGGTCGGTTGATCGTCACTTTAACCTGATTAAGTTCAATGAGCCATTCAGAAGATACATGGCGGAAGTATCTCAGGTAAATCCCTCAGGGTAACGTGCTGGTTACTGAACCGGATCCACGTTTACTCGAATTGAGAACCACCTGGGTAGAGCGATACACGCGGGCGCTTAATGGAGAGACCGTGAAGATTTCGGATGCTAATAATGGACGTTACTTTGATCTTCGCTGAATCCCATTATCGATGAAGGAAAGATCATGGGTGTTTCAGTCTTTGCAGAAGACGTGAGTGAGCGGGTGGAGAAAGAAAAGAAATTAAAAGAAGCACTGAATAAGATTGGTGAGCTGAAGCTGATGGCATTGCGCTCTGTTATGAATCCTCATTTCATCTTTAATGCACTGAATTCCATCCAATACTTCATTGCGCAGAACGATAGAAAAAATGCGCTGAGTTTTCTTTCCACGTTTTCCAAACTGATCAGGGGAATATTGTCTAATTCAGTGAACAATAAGATCAAGCTTGCCGAAGAGCTTGAATTGCTCGAACACTATGTGGCTCTGGAGCGTATGCGTTTTGAAAATAAATTCGACTTTGATATTCATATTGATTCCGGATTAGATCCCGAATCGATTGAGATTCCATCTTTGTTGATTCAGCCATATGTGGAGAATGCCATCCTTCATGGATTATACAACAAGGAAGGAAAGGGGCTTCTGAAAATCAATGTGATGGAGACAATGCCATACTCTTTGAGATTGAAGATAATGGTATCGGCAGGGAAGCGGCCATGCATTTGCGTAACCAGAATTTCCCCAAGCACAAGTCGATGGGTACTGCGCTTACGGAGGAGCGCCTGAAGCTCATCAACGCTCAGGATAAGGTTTCTTTTGAGGTCATTGACTTATATGATCAAAATAAGCCGATAGGAACGAAAGTGCGGATAGGCGTGAAAGATTAGATGAAACATCAAAAAACTTACATGAGCGATCACGACTTTATAAATTCAAGTACCTTCAAACCCGAATTGGCATTATGTTGAAAGCGATCATTATTGACGATGAGTTGAAGAGTCGTGAAAGCCTCCGCATCCTGGTGGAAGACTTCTGCGATGGCGTAACGGTCTCGGCTTCCTGTCAGAATGTGAACGAGGGCATCGAGGCCATCGAAAAATTCAAGCCCGATGTTATTTTCCTCGATATTCAAATGCAGCGTGAAACCGGATTTGACCTGCTAACGCGTATCAAAGACATTAATTTTGAAGTCATCTTTACTACTGCATATTCAGAATATGCGATCAAGGCATTTAAATTCTCCGCTATAGACTACCTGCTAAAACCGATTGATATTGAAGAGCTTAAAGCCGCATTGGTTAAAGTAGAAAAGAAAGTCAATAATAATATCTCCGGCCGCCTGAAGCAGATGATGGATAACCTGAAAGGGGGGAGTGTGGAGAACTTCAAACTGGCTTTACCTACCAGTGACGGGCTGCTCTTTATTAAAGTGAATGATATTGTGTATTGCGAAGCATCAAGCAACTACACGCAGATCTACATGCATGATGGTAAAAAGCATCTGGTGAGTCGCACATTGAAGGAATATGAAGATATGCTGGGTGAAAATAATTTCTTCCGTATTCATCATTCTTACCTCATTAACCTCAACCTGGTAAAGAAATATGTGCGCGGAGATGGCGGTTATGTTGTGATGAACAATGATACATCGCTTGATGTGTCGAAAAGGAAGAAAGAAGCTTTCCTCGACCGGATCGGTTATAAGGGATAAGCGTGCTCCTTTCATCTGTCCCACTACAAGGGTTTATCTCTCTTTTTAAACTTCAATCTGTACTTTTTCTGATTTCTTTAACTCACTGATTTCAAGCGTAATACTTCCGTATGTCTACGTAGGTATTCCTTGCAAAAGCTTCAAAAAAGCTCAAATTCCACTTGCTAACGCAGGAGTTCCACCTGCTCATTTTTCATAGTCTGAGGCGGCTGCCCAAACTAACATTGCGGAAAAATAATTCAACCTCTATTTCAAAAAAACTATACTCATGAAAATGTCTCGCTTGTTTCTGGTTGCCGCGTTGATCCTGGTATCTGCCGCCACCACCTTTGGACAGGACACCAAGATCCGTTTTTTCGGACAGCCTGAAATTGACTTTGGCAAGTCTACTGAAAAGAACCGTGTAGATGGCGTGAGCCCAACCGGTCAGTATATTAAAAGAGATACTACCTATGATGCGAAGACCAACTTCAATACCGGGGTAACATGGTGTTGTTTGTGACCTCGCAGCTGACGGACCGTATTTCTGTTTTGAGCGAAGTGAGCTTTAACAACAAAGGACAGAATTTTAATTTCGAAGTTCAACGTTTGATGTTGCGCTATTATGTACAGGATTATTTCAGTGTGCGTGTGGGTAGAATGTTCACGCCACTGGGTTTCTGGAACAATCAATATACACTTGGGTTAGTATTACAACCTACTATTCAACGGCCTTCGGTAATCCGTCCGTTAAGTGAGGGAGGCGTTCTTCAATATCGCGATACAGGAATCCAGTTGGAAGGAGAGAACATCACCTCAGCGCGGATTTTCTATAAACTGATGTTAGGAAATGGGATTGGTTACTTTGGATCAGGTGATAAGGGTGACACACACGTGTCGGTAACGGGACAGCTGGGTTTTGAACCGGTAGACGGCTTGAAGATTCTTGCATCAGGAATGGCCGACCGTATTCAAAAAGGAAAGACAAGTCCGAATGGCAGTCAGGTTCTTCCGGAGGATGGTAACCTGGCTTTATTCACTGCTTCAGTTGCTTATCTAAACCCAGAAAAGAAACCTGAGTTTATTGCTGAGTACCTTCATCAGAACAGCAACTTTACCAACATCAGCACACGAGCAAGTCAGGGTTTCTATGGCTATGCCGGATATCGCGTAGCAGAAAAGATTACTCCCTATGCGTTATACAACTACACGCAGGCAGGTAAACCTGGCGAGCCGGATTATTATTTCTATCCGGTGCACGTGAAGACCAATGCGATCACCATAGGCGTTCGCTATAAGTTCAGCTCAAGCTTTGTGTACAAGCTGGAATATGAGAATCAGAACCAGAGCGTGTATTATCCTGAAATCAATGTAAGCGGAATGAAGCTGGACGATGGTTTGACTAACACGGTTAAGAGCAACCGTGTACGTATGCAATTCGCTTTCGTATTCTAATCACCTGCACCTAAATCCATAAAGAAAATTGTATATGAAAAATATAGTTGTTGTATTGATCCTTTTGTCAGTTGCGCTGACAGCGTTTGCACCGGCATCTACTGAAATTGCCATCATTGTGAACAAAGAAAATCCGGTTGAGAAACTCACTGCAGGTGAAGTAAAACTGTATTGGTTGAGAAAGATCAAGAAGAGATGGCCGGAAATCAACAAGAACATCAAACCTGCTGATCGTAAAAGCAGAAGTGGTGAACAGGAAACGTTCTATTTCAAAGTGTTGGGTATGAAAGTATCTGATGTGGAAACGTATTTCACTCAGAAACAGTATGAAAGCGCTGAGAAACCTCAGGACAAATTTAATAATGATAGTGAGATGATTGACTTTGTGAGCCAGGAAGCCGGTGCAATCGGTTTTGTCAATGTAAGTTCATTGACTGCTGAAGCAAAATCAAAGGTAAAAATTGTTCTCACTGTGCAATAGTAGTTTAAGTCACCCTGATTATTAACTGATCAAATCATGTTTGGCAAACTGAGAAATTCAATTGTAGGGAAGATCATGGCAGGCTATGCCCTGATCATCTGTCTGGCGTTCGTGACCACCCTGGTAAGTATGTACACGGCTTATAAAAACAGGAAGATTGATCGTCTTGTTTCAGAGGCCTACTATCCAATGGTTCTTTCATTGAAGGAAACGGAAATACTTCTTTCTGATTCATACAAGCTGACCAACAATTGGATTTATCAGCCAAGCGTAAAGGAAAAAGAAAAACTTAAGCTTCTTCACTCCACTGAGTCAGTAAGACAGAGCGGGAACTTATTGCAGATTGCGGGTCGTTTTGAAGACGATTCGGCAAGAGTAAAAGCAGCAACGATTATTGATTTGTTCGGGAAGCTGATGAATGAAGAACAGGTGGTGATGAAAAAGCTGGCTACCGATGAATCGTATAGCAATGATGTTGCCGTGGATGAAGCGATCACAGCCATGGATGAGAAGATCACTCCGGCATTCAATACGCTGACCAGTCAAATCAATCGTTCATTGAAAGAACAGAATCAGTTACTGGATGAAGCAAAGACTGAAAAAGATGCGGCTTCATCCATGCTTTCCTATTTGTACATCAGTAATCTTATTCTTTTTGTGATCATCGGTATCTATGCTACCTATATGTCGTTGAATTCCGTGACGCGCCCGATCGCAGCATTGAGTGATTTGATTTTGATGTTGTCGAAAGGCAAGTTTGTGTCTGTAAAACTGAAGAAAAGCCGCGATGAAGTTGGGCGTATGGGAGAGGCGATAGAAAACATGCTCACAGGTTTGAAGAAGAAAATCGAATTTGCAGAGACTATTGGTAAAGGAAATTACGAATCACAGTTTGAATTGCTGGGAGAAGACGATGCCATGGGAGAAGCGCTGATGCAAATGCGTGAAAACCTGAGCAAAGCTGCCGAGGAAGATCGCAAACGCAATTGGGCTACAGAAGGCCTGGCCAAATTTGCAGACATTCTTCGTGCGAAGAATAATGGCCTGGATGAGCTGTCGGATAATATCATCCGTAACCTGGTGAAATACATGAATGCCAACCAGGGTGGGTTATTTCTGATCAATGATGATAATAAAAACGATGCCTTCCTTGAACTTGCAGGATGCTACGCGTACGATCGTAAGAAGTATTTGAAAAGCAGGGTAGAAATCGGGCAAGGTATTACCGGGCAAGCCGTGCTGGAAAAAGGAACGATTTACATGACCGATATTCCAAAGGACTACCTGAGAATTACTTCCGGGCTTGGTGAAGCTTTACCTCGAAATCTTCTCATCGTTCCCTTGAAACTGGATGAAACTGTTTTTGGAGTGGTGGAACTGGCGTCCTTTGAAGCTATTGAAAGCTATAAAATTGATTTCGTTGAACGACTTGGTGAAAGTATTGCTTCTACGATTTCTACCGTGCGAGTGAGTGAACGTACGAAACAGCTGTTGGGCGAATCTCAACAGCAGGCTGAAGAGATGCGTGCACAGGAAGAAGAGATGCGTCAGAATATGGAAGAACTCTCGGCTACACAGGAAGATATGCAGCGTGTATTGCGTGACGTACAAGGCAAGGAGCAGTACATGACCGATCTGATCAACGCATCTTCTGATTCCATTCTTACCGTAGATCGTGATCTGAAAGTGATCAATTGTAATACGGTGTTCCGGAAGACCTACAGCGGGATGGGAATGGAGATCGAAAAAGGATTTGATCTCACGTTATTGTTTCCTACCGAAGATGAAAAAAACAGATATCGTCAATTGTATAAGCGCGTGTTTAGCGGTGAACAATTTGAGGTAAACGATCATTATCAGTTTAATGGTATTGATGCTTACTATGTGATCACCTATTCACCAATTACAAGCGATCAGGGCGACATCATTGCCGCAGCGGTATTTGTAAAAGATGTCACACAGGTAACTAAAGCAAAGAATGAGGCGCAGCATCAGGCAGAAGAAATGAAAGCCCAGGAAGAAGAATTGCGTCAGAACATGGAGGAACTTTCTGCTACGCAGGATGAAATGCACCGCGTGCTGAAGGAAGTGCAGGACAATGAAGGATATCTCAATGAAGTGTTGAATGCATCCAAGGACTCGATCTTTACTGTAGATGCTGAATTTAAACTCATCAGCTGGAATAGTGCCTTCGCGGTTGGCGTGGAAGCATTGGGTGTTGTCATGACAAAGGGAATGGATATCTTAAACATCTTTAGTTTTGATCCTTCTAAAGTAGAACTTCAGCGAACGCATTACACCCGCGTGCTTAACGGAGAAAATTTTGAGACTAATGAAAGTTTTGAAATAAACGGAAGTCTTCAATATTATACCTCTACTTATACTCCGTTACGAAGAGCTACCGGTGAGGTTTTTGGTGCGGCTATTTTTGCGCGTGATATGACGCAACTGACCAACGCTCTTAATGAGGCGAAACGTTTAGCAGAAGAAACGCAACAACAGAATGAGGAAGTGAAAGCGCAGGAAGAAGAACTGCGTCAGAACATGGAAGAGCTTTCTGCAACGCAAGAGGAAATACATCGCGTACTGGGTGAAACACAGAATAAAGAACGTTATCTGAATGAACTGATTAACGTGTCCACCGATGCAATCTTCACGCTGGACAGGGATTTTAAAATTCTTGACTGCAATCAATACTTTGCCAATCGTTTAAAAGGGATGGGCATAGAAGTAGTGAAAGGTTTTGATATCATGAACCTGTTCAAAGGCGATGAAAAGAAGAAACATCAGGCTGATTATCAGCGCGCGCTTGATGGTGAAGCATTTGAGCAGACCAACCATTCGGTAATCAACGGGCACGAGCTGTATCTCAGCAGTAGTTATTCACCCATGCGGGATACCAGCGGAGCAATCGTGGCAATGGCGTGTTTTACAAAGGACGTTACCCAATTGATGACTGCTCAACAGAAGGCAATTGATCAGCAACGTTATTATAATGACGTGATCGAGGGAATGTCGGACTGCGTGGTAACGATCGATAAGGACTATAAGATTGTGGTGGCAAATAGCGCCTTCAAGAAGATATTCTCAGGTTACGGTTTATCTGTTGAGCCTGGAGCAAGCTTGCTCGCTATGGCGAAAGGAGATAAGAAGGCGGAAGAACAGTTCAAGAAGCCTTACGTTCGGGCATTTGCAGGGGAACACGTAGAAGAACCACTTCGTCATCATTTTGATCGTGACTTCCAGGTTTCTTATAATCCGTTGAGAGACGCACAAGGTAGAGTTACCGGAGTGAGTCTGATCGCTCATGACATTACTCATCGTCTTCAGCTGTCAAATCAATAAGAGTAGAAATCAATTTGGTTTTAGTTTAATAGAAAAACCTTGGTGCCGGAGAAATAAACACTCCGGCATCTTTATCCATTCACTGCTTGAGCACCCACCACCAGGAAATAACAACTTACCTGATTTCTGAAGAAGCGATCAAACAGCGATTGGGGTCTATCTTTGTAGATTCCATAGTGCTGAAGACAGACTTTTCCATAGAAGTAGTGAGTAAAAACCTGGAGGAATTGCTGGAATTTACCATTGAAGAGTTGCGCCATAAACCGATTGATTATATCGGAAGCGAGATCCGGAGGCAAGTTGAGGATCATCTGAACCATGGTTATTTTGAAGACCTTACAGTAGAATTGAATACGAAAAGTAATGTTGGTATTCAGGTAAACTTATCTGGTTTTTACCTTGGCTTGATCAGTGACATTAACGGATACATCATTCTGAAAATAAAACTCCCCGAAGATCACATTCTCCAAAAAGAGCTGTACAAAAAAACGCGCGAATTGGATTCGTTCATCTATCGAACGGCTCATGACCTGCGTGGCCCGCTGGCAACTGTAAAAGGGTTGATTAACCTGATGAAGATAAGACGGGATAACGATGAAATTGATGAACTGATCAGGTTGGTAGAAATTCATGCAGAAAAACTGGATGATCGCCTGCACAAGCTGGTATATCTGGCCGATACACATGAAGTTCCATCTGTTCCCAAAGGATGCCTGAATTTTCTCGCACTGGAAACCTCTTTGCGTGCTACGCTGGAGAATAATTATCAGGATATCACGCTGGAGATGTCTGCACCAGAGGCTGTTACAGAGATAGAGGGAGTGAATGAGTTTCTTGCTACTGCGCTGATGAATAATCTTTTTCTGTATGCGTTGAGTTTGCCTTTGAAAGAGCGGGGATTTCTGAAGGTAGATCTTTCTATTAAAAAGGATTTCCTGCGGGTTGAAATCCGAACCTTTGGGTTTATTGTCAGCGAGCACGTGAGAAAGGCAATCCGGCAGTCCACGTTTTTGTATAATGATATGCTGACGTACCCTTTACTGGTGAATTATTTTGCTGCGCAGAAAGTGGCTATGCAGCTGAATACATTCATTAAGATCGATTTCAGATCAGATGAAGAGCAGGAGTTTTTCCTGTCGATTCCCATTCAAAAATCATGTTAGCAAATTATCTCTGACCACTTACTCAATCAGAGCCGCCACTTACTCATTGGTTGTCAGAAATGAAAGTTTACACTGCTACTTTTGTGTCAGCATAAGTTTAGCAGACCTCATAAAGGTTTAGAATTTAGGTATTTTTAGGGTGTGTGCCTCCGGGGTGGTTCCCGGAGGCTTCTTTTTTATCCTCCTGACTTCGGATAAAGTTTGAGATAGGTAAGCTTATAAGTGTAGGTAAACGAACCACTGTTTTCCGTACGCACTCCCTCCAGTATATCTCTCGATCTGTCATAAGTAAAAGTATAGGAACTGATGCGCTTACGTGATTCAAAGTGCTTATAAACCATAAGATTTCCTTCGGTGAGTCCGGTAAACTCTCCCCGGATGGAATAAGAAGGAAGATAATGTTTGTCCAAAGGTACTTCAATGTATTCACGGCTGGAGCTATTGGCATCACGTATAATGGCTACCTGCGTGTAGTTCTCATCACGATCAACCACTTTATCTTTTTCAGTGGACGAAAGCATTCCTTTCCCTTTCTTGGTAACCAGGTTGGATACGGAATAGAGACCTTCAATGGTTCCAACGCTTGATTTATCTTTTCCGAAGTATCTCTTCACTACATCACTGAAATCGATTTGCTCGTATGCTGCAGTTTTTCGCTGTTGCCTCATTTGGTACAGCCGATCAATGGAGCAGGAGGAGAATAGAAACAACAGGAGAGAAATAGAGAATGTAATCTTCATCTTCATGCCAACCAAATATTTAGCAAAGCTAAGATAAGTCAGCTAATCGATTGAATTGATTATATAACCGGTTAAAATGAAAAAAGCCGTCTGGTCAGACGGCTTTCGATTTAGTTACTGTTGATGACTACAATGACCAACCGCTTCGGTATTCGCGTTTCACAAACTGATTCGCTTCTTCAAAATTGGTGATCTTCATGTTCTTCGCATCCCACAGTAATTTTTTTCTTCCGGGATATCCTTGTCCATTTGTTCCACGCATATTATAGCTACGTATAGCAAGATTTCCCATCAATACGGCCTCTGTGAATGGACCTGCATATTCAAACGGAGAACTCAATTGCATTTTGCCATATCCGGCAAGACAGGCGTCTACCCATTGGGTGTAATGTCCGGCATCTCCACCAGGAACACGGGCGAGCGTAGGAGCGGGAAGCTTATCTTCTTTCATACGTGTGGAAGGAAGCAACAAAGGATTTTGTGTGTAGTT
>JBGATZ010000032.1:0-21306 GCA_044228905.1 Cyclobacteriaceae bacterium
CCTGGGACGGAAAAATTGTGCAGATGTTGAAATAGAAACTTCTCTTTCTTCTTTGTAATCCAGATTGCCGTTTGTCGGCCAGATAAGTTATCTGTCGTGTTTAATCATTACCCTGATTAATCTTGTCACTTTTTTAACAATTCAATTCCGGGTCTTTTCTAACTTGCCTGTTCAATAGCTAAAAGCTGTTTATCAACAAGTAATCATAACACGTTAATTATTAAATGAATAAGATCAATTACTTAATTTTTGCGGGAACAGTTATTCTCACCTCATGTGGAAAAGATGCCAAGCTTCCCGAAGAGACTCAGAGCAATTCGGCACCCGTTGAAACAAAAAAAGCAAACACTGAATACATGCCAGCATTCGAAGGGCAAACCCGTATTGCTGGTGTGAAATCAACAACGCCTTATGAAGGTAAGGTTCTGGAAACAACATTGGTCAGACCGTGGGGCATCGCAGCGCTTCCTGATGGCCGGTTCCTGGTAACAGAGAAAGAAGGCAAACTACGCATAGTCGGAGCAACGGGAGGAGTGAGTGCTCCAATCAATGGTGTTCCTGCGGTAAGCAGTGAGGGGCAGGGTGGCTTGCTTGGTATCTGCCTCGATCCCGCTTTTACACAAAACAGAATGGTATACTGGGCATTCTCGGAGCCACTTCCGGATGGAACGCTCACCGCAGTTGCAAAGGGAAAATTATCAACAGATGATAAAAGCCTTGAAGGAGTAACAGTTATCTATCGCGCCACACCAGCATACAAAGGCACACTTCATTATGGTGGACGAGTTTTATTCTCGAAGGAAGGTCACTTGTTTGTCTCCACTGGTGAGCGCTCTGATTTGCAAACTCGCCCGCAGGCACAAGACCTTAATTCTGGCTTAGGTAAAGTAATTCGCATCACTACGGATGGCAAACCTGTGACTGGAAATCCTTTTGAAGGACAGTCACGGCCTGAACTCTATTCTTATGGACATCGTAACGTACAAGGAATTGCATTTCACCCTGTGACTGGTGATCTGTGGGAAACGGAATTCGGACCAAGGGGTGGTGATGAATTGAATCGGGTAGAGGCAGGTAAGAATTACGGCTGGCCCACTATTACTTATGGACTGGAGTATTCAGGTGACAAAATAGGAGAAGCCATTCAACAGAAAGAAGGACTTGAACAACCGGTTTACTACTGGGACCCTGTAATCTCTCCAAGTGGAATAACCTTCTATACCGGAGATGCTATTCCTGAGTGGAAAAATAATTTATTCATTTCCTGTCTTAGTGGTCTTCATATTTGCCGTGTGATTATTGAAAATAATAAGGTGGTAGGGGAAGAGAGGTTATTGGAAAGCGAAGAACAACGCTTCCGTGATATTACCCAGGGAACTGATGGAGCGTTGTACGCTGTAACTGATCAGGGAAGATTGTATCGCCTGGGAAAAAAATAATAGTCGATCAATGACGATGAAATAAAGGACGGCCGCTCAAAAGGTGGCCGTCCTTTTGTTTCAAAAGTATCCACTTGACTGAATGTCATCCATGAGACCAATTTCTTTGGGCTTCCATGTCAATACCTGCCGTGTCTGTTCGCTTGAAGCGGCACAATCCATCGATGCGAAGTAGGTAAACCACGTAAAATGATTCTTGGCTTCTTCCAGGCTCCTGCTTGCAACAGTAATCTTTAATCCATTTCCAATCGCTTCCGCTATCAGTCTGAAAGGAATACCTGTTTCCGCAACGGCATGAAATACCCATTGTTTTGGTCGTTGTTCAACAATAAGACGGTAGATCACAGCGGCATCGAGACGATGAACAGCGGGCCATTGATTTTTACCTTCTTCAATATAAACCGATTCGCCCTTTTCCCTGGACATATCGATAATCATTGGAACAAATCCATGATCACCTTTTCCATGTACCGTTGGTGGAAGCCTTACTATATAGGCATTAGTACCTTCCGCCCTGGCAGCTGTAGCTGCTTCTTCAGATGCAGCACGTGGCATTTGATCGGCCGATGGCGGAAGATCATTTTCTGTCTTAAGGTGAGGTTGATGTAAAATTCCAATTCCGGAAGTAATTACCAATGGCTTACCCGTTCCTTTAAGCACTGAACTCATTGCCAGAATTACTTTACGATCGGTTTCACAATTCTCTTTGAACTTACTGAAATCATGATTGAAGGCCGTATGAATTACAGCATCACATTTCATTACCCCCTGCTTTAAACTTTCAAGGTCATAGATATCGCCCCGATGAACATCAATACCTGTCTTCAATAATCCATTAGCCGAATCTTCGTTGCGGGCCAGGCCCAGCACAGTATGACCAGCCTTCAATAATTCATTTACTACTGCGGAGCCGACAAACCCCGAAGCTCCTGTTACAAATACACGCATATCATTCAATATTTAATCTGCGACAAAATTGTGCGGATCTCGTTCAAAAAACATGGTCATTTGACCATAGTTTATTCAGCGTTGCAATTGAGAATGGCGAAGTCGGGTAAGGGTTTTCAATGAAATACCGAGGTAAGCGGCTATCATCCGTAGCGGCAATCGAGATAGTAAAGAAGGAGAATCACGGACAAAATCGTTATACTTTTCTTCAGGAGTAGCGCTAAGGGCTGAAGCCAGTCGGTGTCTTACATTATGCATCGTTCTCGATATAAGTTGCTGGGAGAAAAGTCTGAGTTGAGGAATCTCCGATAGTAAAAGATCAAAATCAGGTTTGCTCCACATTAGTATATGGCTTTCTTCAATGGCATCAATGCTGTACCTGGATGGCACCTCGTTATCATAGCTTTCGGCATCAAGCGTCCACGTATTTTCAGGTGAGAACTGCAGAATATGTTCATTGCCATCCGCGTTGGCACCAAATGTTCTGAGAAGGCCTTTTGTAATAAATGTCTTGTGACGACAGATCTCGCCTTCAAGAAACAGAAAATCATGACGGGCCAAAATACGCGGTGACGCCATTTCGCTGATCCGTTTAATCTCCTTCTCACTCAGCTGGGCTCGCGATCGGATGTAATTTTCAAAAACGTCAATCATAGGAACCCCAAAGGTAGAAGAAAGTAGCCATACGTTGTACAGCCGCTTAACTAAACACCCAGTGAGGAACTCGATTATTGAATTGCAATAGTTAAAAAAGGTGGAAGGATTTCCACCTTTTTTATCTTTCTCCTGAAACTCTAAACTATTCAATTTTGATTCTGATATAGCTTCATTACCTCGTCATCATTTAGCGCACGGTTATAAATAGCTACATTGTCCATCTTTCCTGAGAAATACCCTGACACAGGTGAAAATCCAATCTTAAAATCACCAGGCACGTCTTGCAGCGATAAACAACCGGTTTGAGCTAAAACCAATTGTCCATCTTTGTAATATTTTAATTGAGTACCCGTTTTAGTCACCGTCAATAAGGTCCAGACATAGGGAATGATATCTCCTGATGAAGCGGCAGGACATGATCCCAGATTAGAGGTAGCATAGAATAATAACTTACCCCATGAATTAATAGGTAGCTTATTTTGTGACATATAATAATAGTTGCCAGATAGGTCGCCTTTACCCAATATCCCGCCATTATTCCTGTAGGAAGCTAACCAGCATGATAATGTTATGCTACCACTGATTCGTAATGGTAGAGGATTACCCAGATTGATCGTGTTGCTATTAAAAGCATATGCATTGGAGTTTATCCCATTACGATCGCTGGTTAATGTCGCTCCGTTCACTGTACCATGAATGTTATTATTGCTGACATCCTTTGCATTTCCGTCAAATGGGTAAAAAGCAACCAGGCCGTTTACCGGTATTCGATGAACAATAAAATTGTCAATTGTCGCATAGAAATCTGTTCCATTGTTGAAGTACACTTTTCCTGTTACGGCTTCGGTTGGCACAGTCACAGTCAATAAAAACATATTTGTATGAGCTACCACCCTGATGTGCGTGACTGGTGCTTGTACGGTCATACCATTACCCGCGGTAAACAAAACCACATTTGACTCCAGGTTTGAAGACAATACATGTGGGGTTAGTATGGAAATGATGGTAAGGCCCGCAACTCCGCTCTTCCCATTGAAACTGAGATCTGCCGGCTCTGATTCAGTTAGAGGCTGATTTAAGCTCGCGATGTCCGGTTGAGATTTCGTTTTAGATTCCGGAGTAACAAAGGCTTCCTGGTTGCAGGACATTAAACCAATGGTGACAATTGCCATTGCTAATGAGACAGAGGAGATTTTTTTCATTGTTTATTTTATTGATCATTCAACGAAAATAAACAGGCCCTATATGCACTGATTGTAATCAGGAGTCATTTTAAGGTAGTACGGAGCAAGCCTTCATTTCAATGCCATCGCATTACCGATTGTCTTTCTACCATTGTTTTCTTAAATAAAACCTGACCAGTAAGAGTGGTATCAGAAGTTTTAAAGAGGAATTTCAAAGTAAGCTTTTCAGGGAGTTCATCAAACAGGTAGCGTCTTGAAAAACCAAGGTATACTTGGCTGGTGTCTTTTATATTTTGATCCCTGAGAATCAGAGAAAATAATTCATTGAAATTTCTACCAACAAGATATTGCTTTTGTTGGTTCCGAACTTCCCATGAAACTTCCAGGGAGTCACTTATTCCTTCATTTATCAGTACATCAATATTCTGAACGGAAGGCAAACTCCTGCCCTCGGAATACATAATCATACGTGCCGAAGGAATGTCGTTTAGCATGCTGATCATGACAGCAATACTCTCCGTACTGTCCTTATTTATATCGATCCACTGTTCTGTATTGTTCCTGTCCTGCACACGATATTCCGGTGAATAAGTAGTGCAGGAATTCATTACAAACAACAGAAGACTACAGGCCGTTGTTGCTGATAGTAAACAGCTAATTACAGAATTGCCTGTTGATTTCATAAGGGGCGAAGCTAATCATAATGCGTGCTTTTTTAAGGTGACATGGATGCAATATCCGGTAAACATGATGCATTAGAAGCAAGAAACTAATGGGAATCAAAAAAACACCAGGAATTACCTGTCAACGATTTTTAATTACTATCCATTAAGGTCAGTGATCTGTTTTTTTGATGGAAAATCAATTAAATGAAAAAAGGAATTACACTCGTTTTAACTCTGCTCATCTGTTCGTTATTTTTTCCACCGACATCTTTTGCCACTCTGCACCACCTGCCAAATTTATTAATACGTCAAAAGAATCTGGCTCTAAAGTTCATCAGGCAATATTATACTCACAATTTCACTCTTACTCTTGTTTGTATTTAGCTTCCAGACTGTTCTTGGTCAAGGTAAATTATCATCGGAAGGAGAAAAAGCCATACAGCAGATTGATGCAATTTTGCAGCGACTCAACATGAACGGAAACGCCTGGTATAGTGATGGCGCTCCCCAGGAACTTTGGTTAAAACGCGCTTTTGTTAAAGCAGAGCGCAGCAAATACTATAATGAATTTAAACCAAGTGCTGCTGAAAAAAAGGAACTTGATGATGCGTTTAACAACCTGGCAAAGCAAACTGCAGGAAGAACTCATATTGAAGCTTATAATGAAGAAGCTTATCAAAAATTAGGTAGCGAAGTGCCTGTCGGATCCAAATTCATTCTTGATCAAATTATAAAGGTGAATGAAGAAATCAGCAATTATAATCCTGATGATCATATCTACCTGGTAGAAGGAAAAGATGCCGAATGGGTATTAAGAGCGATCTCAAAAAAGGAGCGTGAAAAATGGGCAAAGGATTTTTTCAAATCAGGTGTGTCCGGTAAAGATCAGTTCTATAGCGAACTTGATGCACTTGCGGCTACTGCTTCAACTAAAATTCCACTCTTTACGCCTAATTCATCCAACTTTTCCATGCGAAACACTACTGAAGAGGAATTGATGAAAACCAAATTAAGCAATCTGGCTTCGCTTAAAATACATAAGATAGGATTAGCTGATAAAACGTGGCAGATTGTTAAGAACGACCTTGATATTCCTATTTCAAGATACAAGCAGGGATACTTATGGGTTAGGGACTCAAAGGATGATCATAGCTATTGTCATCTCTATCAAATCAATATTATCCAGGATTACCAGGGGGGCAGCAAGTATGGAGCAAGCTACGCCAAATTTCTAAACGATGTTATTGTAGGTTGTCCTTAGCTAATAGGATGAAAAGGAGACAATTTCTTAAAGCCGGAGCCATCGTCTCCGGTTCCTTACTTATCTCGGCTAACAAGAATAGCCCTCAGCCTAGAATTAAGCTGGCGATTGTGGGAACAGGATGGTGGGGCACGCAAATGATTCTACGAGCTGCAATTGCTTCCGATCTTTATGAAGTGGTTGCGCTATGCGATATCAATGCCGAAGCATTGAACAATGCTGCTGACATTGTGGTGAGGATGAAATCTCATCGTCCTCAATTGTTCAATTCTTACACTGAAATGTACGAATTAGAAGGACTACAGGCTGTAGCAATTGCAACGCCAACGCACTGGCATGCACTTCAGTTTATCGCTGCATGCCAGAAGGGTTTGCATGTCTTTCTTGAGAAACCAATTTGCTACGACATAAGGGAAGGGCAAGCAATGGTTAACGCTCATAAAAATGCAGGCAACGTAGTGCAGGTAGATTTTCCGCGAATGATGGTGGACACCAATCAGCAAGTAAAGTCTTTCATTGAGAGTGGCCAAGCAGGAAAAATACTACAGGTTCAGGCAGTCATTAATCATCGTGAAGGGCCTTTGACCGAAAAGAGCGTATCATCTCATATTGACTTTGATACTTTTTGCGGACCCGCTCCACGTCAGAAATTTCTTTGTGAAGGTGAAGACAAACCCATGTGGAGAGGGCAACATCAATTCAGCCGGGGTATCCTTTCTGATTGGGGAATTCATTATATCCACAGCATTAGAAAAATTTTGAACCTCGGACTCCCGGACAGTATTATGGCTATTGGAGGAATTACCAGGAATTTCACCCATGACAATCCTGATCACATGGATGTAAGGTTTGAATTTCAGAATCTCCCTGTTTATTGGTCGCATAAAACATGGGGATATACTTCACCATTACCCGATAACAATTACGGTACACGGAGAAGTACGGTTCAATTCGGGAGGATCAAATGAACCCATCTATTTTAAAATGATTATTGACCTTCTTAAAGAACTGGCGACACAGATTAGTAAGAAGTCCAACGATGGTATTACCAACAAACTAGAAGATGCTTTTCATACGACCGCTTCAGTGATCTACGCGGACATGGCTTACATTACTAAATCACAAATTTTCTTCGACAAGCAGTCCATGAATGTAATCAACAATGACGAAGCGGCATTGCTGTTAAAGAGGGAATATCGCTCGCCTTACGTGCATCCGTTCAAAGCTTAAAGAAGCACAGTTCTTATTATGAGTTACAAATCAAAATCAGGCATTCTATCTGTTGAGATCTACAAATCACTGGTTATTCTTGCTTTATCAAGCACGTTTCAAATTTCAGAAGCGCAGATATTGATTAAGGGTACGGTGGCGAGTGAGCAGGAGAGACTTCCATTCGCAACTGTGCTACTCCTTACAAAAGATTCTTTATTAGTTAAGGGAACGGTGACAAGCCAGATCGGGGAATTTATATTGGAGGACATTACCCCTGGAGACTATATCGTTACTGCATCGATGTTGGGATATGAGAAGTATACTTCCGATCGTATTCAACTTGAAAAAGACGACAGAGCGTTTATAGAAATTATTCTTTCTGAAAGGTCAACTCAGTTAGGTGAAATTGAGGTGAATGCGGAACGTCCGCTGTATGAAGCGTCTGCAAACGGGCTCATTATTAATACGCAGCAGAGCATCACTTCATCAGGTAATTCAGTACTGGAAGTACTTCAGAAGTCTCCCGGAATCTCATTGAACCGGCAGAGCAATACTGTCAGCATGAATGGCAAATCGGGAATTCGGGTAATGGTCAACGGGAAAATGTTGCAGCTTTCACCCGATGCAGTTATCCAGATGTTGGATGGTTTGAGTGCCTCAAACGTGGACAAGATAGAATTGATTACAAATCCTACGACCCAATATGACGCTGACGGAAATGGCGGTATTATCCATATTGTGACCAGAAAGGATCCAACCCTGGGAACAAAAGTGATGGCTAGTCTTGTGGCGGGAGCACATTGGGCAGAGACTACAGGAGTAAACTTCAATCTCAACCACAATGGAAATAGCTTCAGGTATTCTATTGATTACTCTATTTTAAGAAATCATAACCTGCATCGTTCCTTCATGACAAGAAGCCTACTATTCAATCAATCCAAGAATGGAGAGATAATCAACGAAAGCAGAAGAGAGAACATCACGAACCAACAAAATGCAAGCGTAGATTTTGAATGGAAACTAACAGATCGAACTAATCTTAATCTTTTATTAACGGGTTACAGGAGGGACTGGAATTTAAATGCGAATGGTTACAATAAGAAAACTACTTCAGATTCTTCTGTATTAACAAATATGTTAGTGAACGAAAACAATACCTGGCAAAGCGGAGCAACATCTATTAATATTCAAAGCAGATTCAGTAAGAAATCCGAATTAAATTTATATCTCGATTATCTATATTATCAAAACAGCAATCCCTCCAATTATGATAATCAAATTTACTACGAGAAGTCACAGCAAAATAAACAAGAGAAGACAAGTCTGAGCAAGCAAACACCTATTCAGTTTATTGTTGCCCGCATGGACTACACTTATGAAATTTCACCACTCATTAAAATATCTCTGGGAACGAAGGCCGTGAAGTCGGGGTTAACTAATATTGTATCGGTGAGCCGCGCAATTGACAGCAGCAATCCAATAAAAGATGAATTACTAAGCTCATACTCCTTTCTCAATGAAGAAATCGGGGCAGGTTATCTGGCAGCATCATGGAAACAACAGGAGAATAAATGGAACATCAATGGAGGAGTTCGTTATGAACATACACATACATCCGTTGATAGTCAGGGCGGGAACAACATTGTAAAAAGAAATTATGGAAACCTATTTCCCGGCATTTCTGTAATGAGGATTTATGATTCAGAAAACGACATTAAATTGTCATACAACAGAAGAATAACAAGACCTACCTATAACGATATCGCACCATACGTATTCTTTTGGGGACCCAATACGCTATCATCAGGAAATACTTCACTCTTTCCAGCGCTCGCTGACGCGGTTGCAGTGAGTTATCACATTTCACAATGGAATTCCTCCGTTCAGTTTACGCATATCCGTAAGGAAATTAATTCATGGCAACCGGAAGTTGACGAAGCAAATAACCTGATCTACCGGGCTCAAAATCTGAGTTATCTGAATACGCTTTCATTCATTAATTCATATTCAATGATTATTAATTCATGGTGGGAGATTCAAGCTCACCTGCACCTGCAGTATCAGGTAGCTAAGATCGATTATCTTCCCGTTAATCAGTCTGTCAGCTTACCTGGCCTTAATTCAAATTTTGTCAATCAATTCAGGCTATAGAAAAGAATTCTCCATTGAGATTTCTGGAAGTTATCAGACAAGAGCGTTTTCCGGAATTTCGAATTTCTTTCTGCCGGATCATTGAATGCAGGAGTACAGAAACGATTTAGTAACTCCGCACTAACTCTTTCGATAGATGATTTATTAAACACAAATAACTGGAGGATAAAAACAACTTCAATTCAGAATGATATTGATTCTTATTTCAGATACAAATGGAACAATCGATATATCCGGGTGACACATGCTTATTCATTTGGAAACAAGAAATTAAAATCTAAATCAAGAGCCGGTTCAGAGGAGAGAGAAGCAGAGTCAATTAAGAGTACACCAAACCTTTTATCTGTTTATGAGCAACATTGGCACTATCATTTTTGATCGATCCTGCTTCTCATTGGCTGAGATACACGTGACTAATATGGAATTTGAATTCAATTTCTTAAGTCGTAAGATCAGCTTAAAAGACGAATTAATCTTACGTGAAGTGTTATTCTGATAAATGCAAACGTTATTCGAATGTGCTGCGGTTTGTTTTCAGAATATGTCTTAGCGGCAAAATCAGTAGGAGTGAGTCCAAATTGTTTTTAAAGCACTTCGTAAAAATATGACCGATCATTGAACCCAACTGCGTATCCAATTTGCGTGATTGTATCTGCCCGTTGAGTAATCAGATCGGCAGCCCGTTTTAGACGAAGGTCCCACAATCATTAAACTCATTGGGGGTAAGCCCCGTAAGGGCCTTTATCTTTCTAAGTAGCTGAGTGCGACTAAGGTTAATTTCATCTGAAAGCTGTTCTACAGTAAAATCAAAATTATTCATCTGCTTCTCAACGATTTCACGTGCTGCCTTGTAGAAACTTGTCTTCATGCTATACTCGTTTGAAAGACGTTGGTGAAACCAGAATTCGTTCCCGAAAGCGTACCGCCAGTAACTTACGTTGTTCAATCAGATTACTTATCCGTGCCTTAAGCTCTTCCATAATAAACGGCTTAGTCAGGTAGTCATCAGCACCGGTTTTTAAGCCAGCAATTCGTGAGCGAGCTTGTTTCATTTCGTCCCGTTAACAAGATAACCGGTATATGATCAGTGCGGGCGTCTGACCTTAATTTTTCAATCAGCGTGATTCCGTCCATTCCAGGCATTACCAGATCGCTGATTATAAGACCAGGGACTAACTCATATGCCAGCGACAACCCATCATTACCATTGCTCGCGGTGTAAACGTTATATTCTTTCGCCAATTTGGAGGACATGAAATTCCGCATGTCGTCATGATCCTCTACGATCAGGATTGAGTCTCTTCTTACCTCAAATGAACCTTCAATTTCATCTTTATCAAAGTGATCTTTAATAAAACTCATTTCTGCCAGGTTTTGATTCTCTTGCATTACATCAATTCGTTGTTCATTGGAAAAAGCTTCTTCACCAGCTGGAAGTGTAACCAAAAACATCGCGCCTTCATTCATTGCTCTCAAGATGAATCTCTCCTCTACACAAAGTTACCAGCTCCTTAACGAGAGATAGGCCAATTACCATACCTTCTCCGTGCATTTCCGATATTTTACTTTGGTAAAGTGGAGAAAAAATCAGTTCCTGTTCTTCCTGAGGCATGCCTTTTCCACTATCCAGAACAACCAACACAATGGAGTCACCCATTGTACCCTTTCATATTGACACGTTGAATACTACTTTACCGTAAACGGGTGTGGACTTAAAAGCATTGGCAAGCAGCTCAATCACTATCTTTTCGAGCTTATCTTCATCATACCAGAGATTGTTATTATCCAGTACGATAGTTCGCTCAAACAGAATTTGCTTCTGTGAAGCTAAAGTTTCAAAACAGACACATAATGTATTTAACAAGGCTTTTGGATTCCCTTTCCTCGTCTGAACTCTCATATTACCTGATCCAGAATGCGAACGATCGGCCAATTGGTCAACCAATTCCAGAAGACGATTGATATTACGTTTTGTAAGCTGTATATTCTGATTCTGTTTATCCGAACGTGACTCCTTTTGAATTTCCACCAGTGACGAAAGGATCAATGTCATTGGCGTACGCAGCGCATGAGAAATGCGTGCAAAGAAATAAGATTCACTACTATCAATTTCATGCTGCCTGGTATCTATTGACTGTCGTATACCAGGAAGATGCAAAGTGTTACGAATTCTCAGATAATGAAACCGGTAAAGAGTGATTAAAACAATAAAAAAAACAACCATTCCCCCAATCCATAGCCACAGTCGTTGAATCACTTCATCCTTTTCCAAGTATTCATTCAGGTGATCTTTCTTCTCTGACTCTTTCTGAGCCTGAGTAACTTGTTG
This sequence comes from Cyclobacteriaceae bacterium, assembly GCA_044228905.1. Classification (GTDB taxonomy): domain Bacteria; phylum Bacteroidota; class Bacteroidia; order Cytophagales; family Cyclobacteriaceae; genus ELB16-189. Next base: position 11,847 of record JBGATZ010000032.1, read on the forward strand.
ATCTGCTATCGCACTTGCTTCATTATAAGCATTTTCTTTTGCTCCCTGAGCTTTAAAATTTCCTGATTTCTTTTCCTTGCCGTTTATAAAAAGAAAAATAAGAGAAAATAAAAAGCAGAATAAATATCTCATCGTATTTTAAAACGGTGAAATTATCTTCCCTATCAGTAACTACACTTAATGTACATTAATATTTTAGGGAGCTATTTGTTGATTTTACTATTAAAATCAAGTACTCTAATTGTTTTTAAAGTAACGACATCAGGCTCAACACTTAATCTCGACACTTCCTTGTTTCGCTTTTGATTAGGAAATGATACGGTAAAAACAGATCCGATATTAGGAGTAGAGATCATATCAATCCGACCGTTTAATTTCTCAACCATTGCCTTTACGATATAAAGTCCAAGTCCGGTCCCAGACGAACGCTCCGTTCCACGAAAAAACATAGTATATATTTTTTCAGTATGCTGAGCATGAATAGCCAATACCATTATCTTCAATTTCAATAACAGCATTTTCCCTTTGAACAGAAATCGTCAGCTTAACGTAGGGAGTTTCCGTTGCCGGATTTGAATATTTAACAGCATTAGAAATAAGATTGCGAAGGATTACGCGCAACCGCTTAACATCCGTGAAAAAAGTTCCTCCTTTATTTCCCCGGACTGGTAGGAACAGGAAATTGCATTTAAATTATGATAACTTAAAACAGCCTCTGCTTCTTTATCAAAATTTACTTCTTCAACATCAAGTGTCGCCTTTTCATTAAAAGCAATCGAAGTGAGATCGATCAGCAAACTATCCAGGTGCTTTGTTCGTTCAATCATCAGATCGATATAAGATTGTATTGTGACCATAGATGACGATTCTTTTTTTGAAAGCTGCAGAAGTCCCAGCAGGGTAGTAAGTGGAGATCTCAAATCATGCGATGCGTGATAAATAAATTGGTCGAGATGATGATTGATCCGCTCCAGTTCGTTAATTGTTTTCTTCTCACCCGTGATGTCGAAAATCAGCAGCTCAATTATTTCTTCCGCGGCAAAATAGGTACTACGCATGCTTAGGCAGCATTGAGTTCCGCTCCAGCGCGTAACCTGAATTTCGAAGGTATTTGTTGCGGCCTGACTTGTGGCTTCATAGAATTTTTCCCTGAAGCAGAATCTTTAATGAAGTAAATCAAATTTTTATTGATCAAATCTTCGTCTCCCCTATGACTTCTATGGCTTTTGATTTGGCAGTCAGTATCTTGTAATCGTTGTGATGAAGATTAATGACTCCAATAAAGTTATTATGAAAATAGTGAATTGAAGTGAGACTCAACTGTCTTTAGTTATACTTATTCCAAAACGCCTCAGTATTTATCTGCGAGGTCATTTTGATTGCCAGTTCTCCATTTTCCTAATTAATCATTTCAAATTGTACTTTGGCAATAAAATTCTGCTTATTCTTTTTGGTTCTGATTCCTTTCAATATCAGGAAACCACTATGCATTACCTGAAAGATTTCAGATTGAGGAATACAGTGATTCCGGTCGTCTTCCGGATACAATAAAGAGAAGTGTTTCCCGATTACCTCATACTCTTCATATCCTGTAATCCCCGTAGCCTCCAGATTGGTAGCATAAATAACTCCCTGAGTATCCATCCAATATTCTTCTACACCATTCAGTATATGTTGAATGATCTTCAGCTTTTCCTTTTTCGAAATGTTCATCTGGCAAGGCAAAGAAGGAGTAACTCATAATTTAAAAAGGTTCGTTGTAATGCATTTAGTACAGCCATAGACAATTTGGGTTTAGGGGCCTAAAACTAGCTGCAGCGCTGTGAGAGAGGTAGTAGTCGTGAGACAAACTCAGGTATTTTGGATTCATTTCATTCTTTTGCAAAGAAATCTTTCAAAAAAGACACTCACTTTTATCCACAACGTCATTTCTATTGAAGAAAATACTTTCAATGATGCTGTATGTTCATTCAATACCTGTATTGGACAAATACTTTTGAAAAGTAGAACACTTGGAGCATCGACCCCGAAGGGATGGCAAGATCTACTCTTGCAGATCCGTATCCCTCTTTAATTTCCGAGCTACCTCTTTTTAAAGAATGAATCTTAGATAACAACAAATGAGTTTTTTTCAAATTACCGTAAAAGGCGCGCCATTCTTCATTTCTCCCTATATCTGTACAGTTACCATCTCATCGTGAATGGCATGTAACCCGACTAAACTATTTTATGAAGAGTTACTCTAAACTATTATTTATTCTTGTCGGGCTATTTCAATTGGTATTATGAAGTTTGTATCGCCCCAATCTCAAATACAAAGTGGTCAGCCATTTCTTATACAATTGTGGACGGCAAAATCTTTAATTTCCAGCAACAACCTTACACTTGTTATTTCCTCGGGCAATAGAGCCGATCTGGCTCTCAAAGAGGAAAAACAAGAGGACCATTCTCACTGGACTGCAACTTACTGTCAACACTACAAGGGCATACCTGTTGAATATAGTACGTGAAGGTTTTCTATCTAAACGGAAAAATACAGACACTGGCCGGCCAGTTGTATGATTTACCGGAAACAGCAAATTCATCACCTTCAATAAGCGAAAAACAAGCATTGAAAACCGCTTTAGACCATATCAACGCACAAAAGTATATATGGAACAACGAGAGTGACAGCAACTATCCAAGTGGTGAGTTGGTTTTCGTAAGAAAAGATAAGGAACAAGAAGATGAAAAAGAGGAAATCGTACTCGCTTTCAAATTCGATATTTATGCTGAAATTCCTTTGTCAAGGGAATATATTTATGTAGACGCTCACAGGGGAGTTGTTGTACATGAGAATGCAATTATAAAGCATGCCATCGGGCAAGCATTAACCCGATATAGCGGAACACAAACTATCGAAACCACTTTTGTGCCCGCCTCCAATCATTATATACTCCGTGACGCGACCCGCGGCTCTGGAATAGAAACCTACAATCTTAAAAGCGCCTTTCGTATGCCGCAGCTGTAGATTTTACAGATATCAATAATGCCTGGTCGAATTTGACAATGCGAAAGATAATGCTGCCTGGATGCACATTGGGCTGCCATGAGGAGCTACGATTTCTTTAAAAACAAATTCAATTGACAATACTTATGATAACCTGGGCAGTAAGATCAGAAGTTTCGTTCACTATGGAATTAATTATGAAAACGCGTTCTGGGATGGCAATGTAATGGCGTATGGTGATGGCAACGGCACTTCAATGGAGCCGTTGACTTCAATCGATATTTGTGCCCATGAAATAGCTCATGCGATCAGCAGGAGTGAAGTAAATCTGATTTACCAGGATGAATCGGGAGCGATAGATGAAGCACTGAGCGACATCTGGGCAGCAACCATAGAGTACGAAATGTCGGTTGGAAAAAGTACGTGGGTCATTGGAGAAGATGTACACAACATCTTTCGCTCAATGTCTAATCCCAATCAATACAATGATCCTGATACGTACAAGGGTGATCATTGGTATTCAGGCTCTGGCGACAATGGGGGAGTTCATACCAACAGTGGTGTGATGAACTTCTGGTATTACCTCCTGGTTAACGGAGGAACCGGTGTAAATGATCACACCCGAAATTATTCTGTTCAGGGAATCAATTTTGAAAAAGCTGCAAAAATTGTCTATCGCATGGAGACGCTTTATCTCACTTCAGGTGCAACTTATCAAACTACGCGCATGGCGACTCTTCAGGCAGCAGCGGATCTTTTTGGTGATGGTTCCAATGAATTTGTTCAGGTTGCAAACGCTTAGGATGCAATGGGTGTAACGGATAATATCAAGGCGCCTGGCAATGTAATAGCTGAAGTCACTTCACATAACTCAGTTCGTCTTGCCTGGACCGATAACTCAGGCGGACTGGCCACGGGGTACGTAATTGAACGTTCCATTCTATCCAGCGGGGCCTTTGAAGTAGTTGGACACTGCTATCAATGAGTTTGACGATCTCAATGTGCCTGTTGATTCACTTATTATTATCGTGTCAAGGCCATGATCGGTAATTATTCTACTGCTTTTGTGAATGTTATGATTTCATTGAAGCCAACGAGTACAATGACAAATGGAATCATTGAAGCATGCGATAACCCATTTGTTGATCCGGGAGGAGAGCAGGGATCTTCCGGAACAGGAGGACGCCACGATCAGCCTTCTCAACCCGGCAAAAATGATGTCTGTAGAATTTTATGCAATGAACCTGAAACTGTCGCTAATGACAAAACAGATGAATGGGGAGATACGTATTATGAGCGTTACTATGATTCATTAATTATCCATGACGGAAAAACAACAAATGCACCTGTACTGGCAAGGCTTGTCCATCAAGACCTTTTTCGCGGAATAGCTACTAATCAGATGGCGCATTAACGTTTCATTTTAAATCCCACCAAAATAGTTCTTCACCCGGGTGGAAAGGTCGCTTCAATTGCGAAGATAAATTAGCACCAACTGAACTTCAGGCGACCGTTACGTCAACTGATGAGTCATATTTCAAATGGATAGATAACGCCTCGATGAAACAGCCTATTGGGTTGAAAGACGAAGCAGGAGCGATGCACCATTCCCTTTTACAATAATCGCCTCACTTCCACCTAATACAACAAAGTTATGTGGATAAAAATTTAGTACGCAATGAACGAGACACATACCGGATTTATGCAATCCGACAACAGATGCGCTCTTCTCATCTTGTAGCAAATGCCATACTGGGTGAACTTCCATTTTATTACAGGACGGCAACTACCAACTCGATGATATGCTTTTCATGGATCCTGGCGGACATCGGAATTATGAAGTCTTTCCACGTACAATCACAACGGTTCTGTCACCCTGCCAACCGGGTCATCGAGTTCAGGTAAGCTTTGACGAATTTAATCTAGCCGCAGGTTCAGATCACCTCCACGTTTATGACAGGGAAATGCAGATTTCTCTAACCTTGACATTCACATTTTCCGGTGACGCAAATCCACCCATAATAACAGCAACCGGTGCAGACGGAAAACTTACCCTGCAATTCAGAAAGTCGACCATAATCAATCCTAATGGAGACAGCTTTCTATATTACGATTATTTTGAAACAAATTATAAGGATGGTCCGGACGGATAAGATGTGTCTCCGCGCCAACTGCGCCTTCAAATTATCAGGTAAACTGCAATCATCTGCAGTGGAGCTAAGATGGAAAGATAACACATCCCAGATGAAAACGGGTTCATCATTGAACGGTCTACCGGGAAGATATCAGCGTATTGCCACACTTCCATGCAAATACTACACTCGTATGTTAATGATAATCTGAGTACAGACCGCACATACAACTGCCGGATTCGTTCTGTGAAAACAAGTACTTTCCGACCCAAGTAATCTTACAACGATCACCTCAGGTACAGCACCCGTTCTCATGAAAACAGGAAAAAATAACTACCTGCACTGGGTATTTCTTGATTCCGGTGGCGATGAAAATTACAGCAATAATGAAAGCCATGTCTTAACAATTGCGCCTGATACACCAGGGGCAAAAGTCGTTTTGTCATTTAATTCATTTCTCACCGAAGGTGGATTTGATTATCTGAAAATTTATAATGGAATCAATAAACTGGCACCGTTGGTCAGCTATAGCTCCGGAACGTTTCCTCCAGGAAAAATCGAAGCTGATTCTCTACAGTTTTAATAGTAGAATTTTCTTCGGACGAGTACTGCAATCGCACCCGGATGAACAACACCACCAATCGAATTCAACCATTCATATTTTTTGAACCATTGAAAAACATATGGCGATTCCTTATTTAATCTTACCGCACTGGTCATATGAAAATGGCATATTTACTTACAGTATTGGTAAAGATGCATCCTCCGGGAGAGATCGTACTTTCAGGGGAATACAACAAATTGCTTTAATCAGAAAAAGCAGGGACAATCAAAGTTAAGCTTGCCAGATGAAACCACAAGCTATTTTGCTATGAACAAATAACTGCGACCTATTATCCGGAAAGCAGATCCTCGTATTAAACGGAGGACTTATCAAAAGAATCAATGATGAGCGTTCCAAATTGGTTGCTCATTCCGATTCAGAAGCAGAACTGGTTTATGAAATTGTATCTGATGAATTGAGTACAGGAAAAATAGAGCTTGCCGGTACTGATCATAGCATGGTAACTATTAAAAAGGCAGGACAAGTAAAAATTAAAGCACTAGTTACCGAATCAACCAATCACCTGAGCGGTGACAGAACGATTACCCTTACGATTGCGAAACAAGATCCGTTAATCGTATTTAACGACCTCTTCAAAACTCTGGGAGACGAACCATTCCACATTGAACGCATCCAGCTTTCCCAATGCGGTATTTCAATACAGCGTGAGCAGAAGACCTATTAAATACAGCTCAAGTACAGCTTTCCGGGAATAATAATCAGACTGTTACTATTCTGACTCCCGGAATAGTAAAAATTAAAGCATCATTGAATGAAAATTCAGAATACGTTGCTGCAGAGAAAACGATAACGTTGCGCATCACAAATCAGAATCCCGGTATTGTATTTAATGATCTGACTAAAACGTTTGGAGATAACGCCTTCGATCTTCAGGCAACTGCTTTTGAAGGAGCGGTTTTTGAATACGGTATCGTGGACGATCCATCTAACACAGCAGAAGTAACATTGTCCGGAATATATAATCAGAGAGTTACAATACTCAAAAGTGGCAGAGTAAAAATTAAAGCAACCCTACTCGAAACAGCTTTAGGTTATCCAGTAACCCAAATCATCACACTTACCATTCTGAAAGCCACCCCGATTATTCAATTCAGTGACCTGAACAAGACAATAGGGGATGAATCCTTTAAGTTGGAAGCTCACTCCAATTCAGAGGCTGGCGCATTCTTTGAAATTGTTTCGGAAGCAACGAACACTGGCGCTATTCTGATGACCGGCTCCAATAATGAGATCGTAACGATGATAACTGCCGGGCAAGTCCTTATTAAAGTCACTTTTCCAGAATCGACAAACTTTACATATGGTGAAAAGACTGTGTTTTTATATATCAAGAAAAAAGAATCTCAAATTACATTTAATGACATTGTAAAAGTGTTTGGAGATGACTCATTTGAATTGAATGCAACCGCATTTTCAGGTGCAGTCTTTAACTATAGCATTGTTCCGGATGAATCCAGTACAGGCACTATCGCACTATCGGGCACGCATAATCAGTCAGTCACCATTCTAAAAGCAGGAGTAGTGACCTTGAAGGCTTCTCTTAGTGAAAACGTAAATTATTATGAAGGAGAAAAGACAATCAAATTGATCATTGGAAAGGCAGGCCAGTCTATTTCTTTTCTTTCAATTGAAGAAAAAGAAATCAACGATTTTCCGCTAAAACTGGAAGCCTCAGCCAGTTCAGGGTTACCCGTAAAATTTAGTGTTACTGAAGGATTTGCCTCGGTTTCTGAAAACGGGATCTTAAGCATCGAAGGACCGGGGATAGTAAATGTGACGGCATCTCAGGATGGTAATGAAAATTTCAACCCTGCAATTCCAGTTTCACAATCCGTTCGGATAAACTGGCCATTGTCTCATACCGATCAGCAGGTTCTTGTGTGGCCAGTGCCCTGCAACCGCTCAATTAACATTGACGGAGGATCCCATCAGATCATAGATATAAAACTTGTTAACACATTGGGAATTGTAGTACAATTTAGCATTTCCAAAGGTCAGCTATTTACACTCGATCTGACTGACTATGCTTCGGGCGCTTATTTCCTGGAGATTACTAATGAGCTGCAGGAAAAAACAGTTAAGCCCATTATTATTATACGATAACACCAGATTGCAAACCCGGAAGAGTAAAATTCCGGGTTTATATAAATAATAAAATCAGAATCCTTCTGACTCTTTCCAGTAATAGCGCGGAGTATTGCTTTGCAATCCAAACGCAATCACTCCGTCAACGACATCTCCATCGTAGCGCTCAGATAATTTAAACTCCATCACTATTTCATTGGCCTCATACCGAAAGATGGGTAAAGTAAGTTCATAAGCATCTATTGCTTTAATCTTTCCTTCATATCCCCAGCTGTCTCTGAGAACGGAATCTGAGAAGATAACTTTACTTTTATCATTTACTATTTTTACCACGCATGCAAATGTCGGCCGATCAAGTGTATCACCACTTATACGCATTGCATCAGTAAGGTCATAGAGTTCTGCAACCACACGGTACTTTATGTCATCGATTAAGAACATGGAATCCGTTTTGGCATACAAACTATTTTTAAGTTTCGAATCTGACGAGCCTGAAAAGATTTCTTTATCACGATTATGGGAAATTTTTGAGCATGCTCCGAGAAGCAGTAGACAACAAGAAAGCAACATAGCATACGAGGTGAATCTGAATTCTTTTAAGTGGATCATTTGGCAAACTTTATAGACTACAATACTAGAATAGTCCCTTAATCAGAATTGGTATTTACGGAGCATTTCAAGGTAATTTTGTTGCTGTTCGACAACAAAAGGAACCCGAATCTGGATTCCTTTTCTTATTTATTTAACCGTACTAACCTTAGCTTGCCAGAACATCCCTTAAGCTAAAACCTGACCTTCATTGCCCATACGTCATTCGATGAACCATAATTTCCGGGAACATCATTCCCTTTGTCAGTGGAAGTGCCTGTAATAATATACGCATCCTCTGAGCGAACTATACTCCAGAAAATACTCGAATTGAGAAGCGGACGTGATCCACTCAGGTATTTTTCTCCTATCTTTTCGCCCGAAGGTGTAACCTCAAGAATCAATGCATCTTCGCTGTTATAAGAAGCACTTTCCCGTGTTGAAGCACCAACGATCAGAAAATTGCCTGCTGAATTTGTAGTGATATCTGTGAAAATATCTCCCTTCCTGCCCGGTACCTTTATATTCTTTTTCCACACTAAATCCCCGCTTTTAGTTACTTTAATCATATTCATCGACTGTTCTACATATTTCTGTCCGTCAATGAATTTCGAGTAGTGTTCAGGTTGAAAGAAAATATATCCATCAGACGTTGCACTGCTGATGATAGATGGAACACTCTGATTCTGTGCTGTTGGAGGTAAATTTTTCTTCCAAACCACATCACCGAGACTGCTGATTTTACAAAGAAATCCCTGACTGTTATGAATCAGGTAGGAACCTTGCTCCTTGATGATCTGCAGATCATGAGCAAAGCCTTCTTCAAAGGTTTGCTTCTCCCAAATAGTATTACCGTCACCATCCATCTGCCTTACCACTTTGGTAGCTGTAGAACCTATTGTACGATAGCCAATCATCAGCATCTCGTTATTGGCAGTTACCGCCTGGCTAATAGAATGAAACTGATACTCGTGAGCTGGTTTAATCCAATTTATACTTCCTTGTTTATCTATTTTCATTAACCAACCTCTTGTTTCGCCC
>JBGATZ010000033.1:0-19995 GCA_044228905.1 Cyclobacteriaceae bacterium
AGTAGTGACGCCAACGTTATTCAGATAGTTAAGTGAGTAACGTAATGCACAGATACCTTCATTGGCGAATGTCCCTACTTCAAAGTGCCCGCTCATATTTTCCAGGCTTTCGGAGTCGTAAGCGGTAGTTCCGGGAGGATCAAATGGTAATGTATGAGAAACAAAGTTGGTCATCTGACGATAGCCAATTAATGTTCGTTTCATAGATGGTAATAAATCTTTGCGCACATACAGGAAGCCAATGCCGAAATCTCCCATCAGCCATTTGTAGGTAGCACACGCGCAGAAGTCAACATTACTTTCACGGACATCAATGGGTACGGCACCGGCAGCCTGAATGATATCTGCGTAAACCAATGCACCACGTGAGTGAGCAAGCTCGCATACTTTTTTCAGATCGTGCATAAAACCAGTTGTAGCCGACACGAGAGATATTGCCACCAACTTCGTTCCGGGAATGATTGCTGCATTAAGATCGTTGAGATCGATACGATTGTCGCGGGGCCTTACTACTGTTACCTTCAATCCATTCCTGGCAAGCTGACCATAGAGATGTAACGATCCGTGAAAATGAAGTGCATCCGTTACTACATGCTCTTTCGATTCAAACAAACCTGATCCATGAAGCACCAGATTTTCAGCCACCATGGTGCTGGGCACCCAGGCAATCTCTTCCGGAGAGGCATTCATGAGTTTGGCAAAACTTGCTGCTACATCATTGCGTTCAAATCCGTCATAACCTTTAGGCTCCAGCCGGTTGAGCAGCCGGACATTTAAGAACTTTTGCACTTCCTCATAACTTCCCTTGCTCATCGGATGAGTATATGCCGCATTTATATACGTTCCTTTGATGGCGAATTGATCTTTGGCAGGGAAGCTATTTTCTTTTTGAATTGCTGATCCCGAAAGAGAAAACGGAAATGCCAGGGGTACACTGGCAAGTAAAGAAACAAAGTCTCTTCGTGATTGACTTCGTGGTTCATTTTGGGTTTTCATGGAGCATATTGAAGAGTAGAAATAAAGATAAGATTAATTACTCTTGGAGAAGCTATAAAAGATTAGCGACTTTTAAATTTGAGATTGTTGTTCGTACTTACAGACAAAATTTAATTAATGGATAGGGAGATTAAACCAAAAACGATACTATGTATTCCGGGTATGTGGAAAGATCAATCCGAAATTGTAAGATCCATTGCCATAAATAATATTGATGAGTTTTTGTTTGCGGGAAAATTACTCATGAATATAAAAACGAAGCAGCATTTCGTTTTAGAAATAGAAGAGTACGATGACCGGATGAAAGAAGCGTTCAGATTTGCAGGACGGGTGAATCATATTCCGGATGAATTTCTGGAGAAAATTGATCAGCACACGTGCGTAGTTTATATTATAGGTGACACAGGAAGCCTGATAGAAGCCAAGGCAATTTCAGAAGCGGGCCGGGCAATTCTAATGGCGGGTGGAATAGGACTCAAAGTTGAAACGACAGGGAAGGCATTTACAGCAGAACATTGGACGAGCCTGGTAACTGATTTTAAAGAAGCAAATTTGTATGAGATGTTTGTTCTTGACTCCATTACGGACGGAACAACGGTCTATTCATGCGGGATGCATAATCTGGGATTTAAAGACACGATCGTTTCAAACCTTGAATTTCAGGAGTCAGTTGATCTCCTATCGCTATTCGGATATTATCAACTGATTGATAAACCGGACATCAGAGATGGTCAGACTTTTAGCGCGGACCAGGACGCTCCGGTATTCGAAATCAGTCATGAACCCAATCAGCCTAACGAAGGATATGAGTTATTTGAGAATCCATTTGGAATGTGGAGATTGACCCAAAGATGATGCTCTAAGTAGCGTACATTTTTCAACACATATTTTGGGATTATTTCGTATTTCAATATCTGCTTTTTTAACCCCTGGCATGGAAATAGTAACTTGTATTCAAATACGATAAAATTAAATCATCACACCGTGGAATTTGAAGCACAGAAGGAAATAGAAAACGCACAACTAGTCATCGATCACTTTGGTCAGTGGCCTTCATTCGAAGATTCTGAAATTATTTCGATTAAACTGGAGCGTGCGTTAGATAAATCCAGTGCATCGGTCTATTTGAGATTGTATTCTTTTGAATTGTCAGATGAAGTACTGAATGACGAATACCTCATGTCGAAGCATTGTTTTATCGATTTTGAATTTATAGAAGTGACAAATACCGAATTTGACGGCTTCAATCACCAGAACTCTGTTGTGGCGTTGGAGTTTGGACACCAGGACGATAATCAGTTCTGTCACATCGTGAGTGCGCATGGAGTAGACGGATACCTCGAAGCAAAACAGATCAAAGTAAAGAAACTGGAGAAGATAGTGGGAGAGAATAAGGTGAAGGAGTAGTGTGGGATCTTGCGATTGAGGGATAGTTTTTTGATACTGGATTCTTGATTCTGGTAGCTCAGTGTGATGATATCAATTCAGCGTAAATCGAACACGTACCGTTTTGGGTAAACGCCAGCAACCAGTATTCAGAATCCAGCATTTAAATCCTGCTGAATATGAAATTCTATAAACATGATTTAGAGTCTCAGCAATATCCCGACAGCGGGGGTATAGGTGCGTGAGTTTTAAGAATAAAATTTAACAGGCCATTAAGAAAGGCATCAACGTTAAATCGACATCTTTAATTAACTCATAAACCACCCATGAAAAAGATAAAATCTCTTTTCTCTGTTTTACTGATTACTTGTGTGATAACAACCTTATCTGCCGGATCAGTTTTCGCGCAAACAAAAAATATAAAATCAGTACTAGGAGAATTAAAATTTACGACAACAGGTGAATTGGATATCCAACCATCTGCAACTTCCTCTCAGAATGATTTTGATTACCTGGTGGGTAATTGGGTATTAAAAGATAAAAAGCTTAAGTCACGACTGACAAACAGCAATGAATGGATTGAGTTTGAATCGACCGTAGAGATGCGCAAGCTGCTCAATGGAATCGGTAACATGGACATCTACAGAACCATGGTTGATGGGAAACCCTTTGAAGGAGTAGCTCTTCGGTTATTCAATCCAAAGACCAAACTCTGGAGTATTTATTGGGCAGACAGTAATCTGGGAACAATGGATGCACCGGTGGTAGGATCTTTTAATGGAAACATTGGTACGTTTTACGCGAAAGACAAATTCAAAGGCAAAGACATAATAGTAGTATTCCTTTGGGATAAATCCGATCCTGAAAATCCGGTTTGGAATCAGGCGTTCTCTCCGGATAATGGAAAGACATGGGAGGTAAATGCAACGAATACTTCGCATAGGGTGAAATAATTCTGGATTCTGGATGCTTGATAGTTCTGAAAAACCGCGATTGCTTCTGCTGGGGCATGAGCCTTAAGTCAGAATTACCCAGAAACCGGTTGCCAGAATTTGGCATTAAGCTTTTCTCCCATATATACATCTCAATTCCGAAAATGGAAATAGGAATAATTTGAGAATTTATCCCAAAATAGGAATTTTTAATAAGCTAAATCGTTGATTTTAGGCTGATTTCCAATATTGCTTGTTGTGGCATAGTGTTCGTAATACACTATGCAAATAACAACGACAATGAAAAACGCAATCTTAACTCTCGCCTTCGCTCTGATCACAATCGCAAGCTTCGCTAAAGACAAAGAGTCTGTTCATGTGATCTCAACCCGCTTGAACGTGGTGTATCTGAAAGTAGAAAAGGAATTTACTGGTTCAGTGTTGGAAATTTATAATGAAGAAGGAAATATGATCGCTACTCAGACAATTGTTGATCGTAAAGTACTTATCGATTTTGATCTCGTTGCAAACGGTCATTATACTATCAAAGTGAAAAAGGATAGTGAAGTAACAGTGGTAGATTATAACCATACCAACAGCTCAGCACTTCAGGCAAAGCAGGAAACTTACGCTATTGAAATAGTGCAGGGCATCTGATCATTCACCCCTCACTATTTCAAATTTCCTTAATTATTCTCTCTGTACAGTCTGTACCAAAGCCTTAGCGCAAATTCTTCTGCCAGGGCGTATTACAAAAAGTAACTGTTCTTCTCTCCATATAAAAGCAACGTCATTGCAGGGACGAGGCAATCTGTTAATCGAAGTGTTAAGTATATTGTTAGTCATCACATCGGCCAGAGGCTAACGAAAAACAGAATGAAGATTTACAATTTCCAGTCGGGTCTTTCGTAGTGGCAAGTATATCCACCCGGGTTTTTCTGAAGATAGTCCTGGTGTTCTGCTTCGGCATTCCAGAAATCCCCTTCAGGGACAACCTCCGTTACAATCTTTCCCGGCCACTTGCCGGAGGCTTCCATTTCTTTAATCAACGTGTTCGCAGTGTCACGTTGCTCTTCGTTTGAATAAAAGATAGCAGAACGATAGGAAGTGCCAACATCGTTGCCCTGACGATTACGTGTGGTTGGATTGTGAATTTGAAAAAAGTATTCCAATAGTTTCCGGTAAGACATCACCGAGGGATCAAATTTTATTTCGATGCCTTCGGCATGCGTGCCGTGATTCCGATAGGTGGCGTTCTTCACGTCACCACCGGTATATCCCACCACGGTGGAGATCACTCCGGGCTGATGTCTGAACAATTCTTCTACACCCCAGAAACAGCCACCGGCTAATATTGCTTTTTCAGTACTCATACGATTTTGTTAAATGAGAATTTATCCCTTTATGCAATTAACATAGAATTGGAATAAAAAATTCACAACGTTTTTAGTTTATGGTTGGCACCATACTAACCGATGTTGGTCGGTGATAACCTGTCTGCCGACAGGCAGGCACCGACCAAAGGCTGGAACCAGTGTTTGCCTACGACTACGTTGTACAACCTTGTTCTCGTACTTGCCTACGGTTGGTGTTATCACCAACCGATGCCAGTATAAACTCTACCAGGTCACTACTATTTTGCCAATCGATTGCCGGCTTTGTAAGTGCATGTGCGCTTTAAATAAATTATCAATGCCGAAGCTTTCTCCAATGGGCATTGTAATTTTTTGTTCTTTAAGTAAAGTAAGTGTTTCGTTTAATGCCTGTTGCAGGTAAGCCGGTTGGCTGGTCATTACCCTCAGCATGTTTACACCCATCATACTTTTACTTTGTGAAAGAAATTGAACAGGGTGATAAAACCCGAAAGACAAACCAAATCGTACTAAATTTAAAAAGCCTTTGACTTCACCCAGTTTGGATCCACCATAACAAACAATTCTTCCACCGGCACGTAACGCCTTAAAGCCAAGCTTAACACCTTTTCCTCCCACGCTATCAAAGACGATATCTATTTTGTTTTCTAACTTCTTAAGTTCATCAAACACATTTTGAGTGCTGCTGTTGATAACGTGTTGTACTCCCATCTCACGAATCAGTGCCGCTTTTTTTTCATTGCTTACGGTGGCGAAGATTGTGCACTTTTTAAGTTTGCAAAACTGAATGAGCGCTAAACCTACTCCGCCCGCTGCAGCATGAATAAAGACCGTTTCTCCTTCCTGGATGTTGGCGCATCTGAAAGCAGCGTAATGAGCAGAGGCATATTGAGTGGCCATTGCAGCCGCTGAAGCCAATGGCATTTCGGAAGGCACTTCTGTCATAGCCAGTTCACTGGTGATCGCATATTCTGCATAACCTCCAAACCGGGTAACAGCCACAACGTGTTTACCCACTTTTGCCGGATCAACACCTTCGCCAACGGCATCAACAGTGCCAACCACATCATAACCCAGCACCGAAGGCAGGGGAGGTGCGTCACGATATAATCCATGTCGCGCCATCACATCGGCATAGTTTAATCCAAAGGCTTTCACTTTGATGCGTACTTCACCTGCCTGCGGTTTAGGTTTTTCTATTTCTCTTATTTCAAAACAGGAAGGTTGATCTCCGGTTTTTACCAGGTGTACTGCTTTCATTTTATCAGGGAGTAATGTTGATCAATAATTGAGGTCACGAATATACGTAAACCGGACGCCTTAATATTTTTCTATGAAATGTCATACACCTGCCTACCGGCAGGCAGGGGCCAAGCGTAGCGCGATCCCGATAACTATCGGGAAGTACCCAGCGGAACTTAAGATGGAGAAGAATCTATGAAATGCAATGTTCATCGCGAAGACGAAGCAATCCTTTGATTGTGGCATTTCAATTTGATTAAGATGAGGTTGCCCTCAGGCCGGGCGGGCCTCGCCATCCTACCTTCGCGCTGAATCCTTCATCACCCTCAAACCTTACCGCACCGCCCGATGAAGTATTAATGCGCTCATGCAGGACGGCTGGAAAAATGCTCGATTGGAGTTTGTCACTTGATCATTAAGTAATAATCCCCCTATGAAATGTCATACCCTTGCCTACCGGCAGGCAGGGGCTGAGCAACACAAAGATTGACATTGATTCTGATCTCAATGCGAATGCCGATACCCCGCGGAAATTAAGGTGGAGAAAGAATCTATGAAATGCTATTGTGCCGCCAGCCCAGGGTACCGGGTATCGTTTATGTTCGACTAACTTTGAAGTTCTCTCACTCGCCCGGTATGACATTTCATAGTAGGGTCAGCCTTGCTAGCGTATGTTGATGACTCCATTACAATACAAATAGCCGAGTATTCATTCCTATTTCTCCGCAGAGTCTCCCGTTTCGGACTCTGACGGAAGAGAGAATTATATTAACTTAGTTTCTTCCCCACCTGAATCAATGGCAGTAAGAAGAACAATTCCCGATTACGATGGAGTTTATTTCATATAATAACGTGTTGTCGGTGGTTGCATTTGTTCGAAGAGGGTAACGCCTATGATTCTGTTTACAAGTGGTTTGACTATCTGAAAGGCAAAGGCCATTTCATTGTAGGGTATGTCATAATGCCCAATCATCTCCATGCGTTGATAGCATTTCGTAATACTCAGGGAGAGTCTATCAATAAGATTATTGGAAACGGGAAGCGATTTATGGCTTATGACATTGTGTCCAGGCTGGAACAATCGAATAAAGTCAATATTTTGAATCAGCTTTCCAGCTATGTGAATAAGACAGATAGCCTGAAATCGAAAAAACATGAAGTATTTGAACCTTCATTTGATTGGAAAGAATGCAGAACAGATGAATTTGTAAAGCAGAAACTGGATTATATTCATGTAAATCCATGCAAAGGTGAGTGGAAGTTATCAGATGAACTTTGGAATTATCCACATAGTTCGGCAAAGTACTATTTGAAAGGTGAGCATGGTTGCTACGAAGTTTTCGATTATGGTACTCTGAAAGATATTGATTTGAATAAAGCAATTTGACTTTAGCGCATAACTTTATCGCAGAGTCCCCGAAACGGGAGACTCTGCGAAGAAATCCTAAGAGGTAACTCCACGATAAATCAATGCGATGAAGTCCTATAAAATTCCCTTCCTATCTTCTCCCACCACCTCCAATTTCGCTGCTACGGGATAATGCACTGTTACTTCGTGATCGGTTTGATCGTTCACTAGTTTCAATAACTTCTCGGTTTGCTTGTTGCCATCTACGCTGATCTCCACTTCGTCTGCTTCTGAAGTCTGATGCAATGTGATGTGATAATTGGTGTCCTTGAAGCGATAGTTGATCTTGAATGATTTCCAGTCTTCGGGAATACATGGTTCGAAGCCTAACAAATCTCCTTCGCGTTTCAATCCTAAGAATGATTCGAGAATCAACTGGTACATCCATCCCGCTGATCCCGTGTACCATGTCCATCCACCACGACCGGTGTGTGGTTCCACGCCATACACATCGGCAGCCATCACATACGGTTCTGCTTTGTATAACTTCACTTCGTCAGGAGTGCGTCCGTGATTGATCGGGTTGATCAGGTTCAGTAACTCCCACACGCGATTTGTATCACCAAGTTTGGCAAATGCCATCACCATCCAGATCGCAGCATGTGTGTACTGTCCACCGTTCTCGCGTACACCAGGCACATAGCCTTTGATGTAACCGGGATCGGTTTCCGATTTATCGAACGGAGGATCGAGCAATTGCAGCAACGCTTTGTCTCTGTTCACTAAATACTTGTTCACGGATTGCATCGCAGTGAACGAACGCTCTTCTTCACCTGCACCGGAAAGCACCGACCAGCTTTGCGAGATCGAGTCGATACGACATTCTGTATTTTGAGAGGAACCCAGCGGAGTGCCATCATCAAACCACGCACGCATGTACCAGTTGCCATCCCACGCATGCTTGTTGATGTTCTTGCTCAGATTATCCATTTCCTGTTGGCACCTTGTTGCAAAGCCAGTATCACCAACGAGCTCTGCCGTTTTCTTAAAGCGTCTCAGTGTGTCGTAAAGGAAAAATCCTAACCACACACTTTCTCCTTTGCCGTGAATACCCACCATGTTCATTCCATCATTCCAGTCGCCCGAGCCCATCAATGGAATGCCATGCACACCAAAGTGAAGTCCTTGCTCGATGGCCCGTTTGCAATGATCATATAAACTCACGCGCTGATCGGAGCGACCAGGAAGATCGTAATACGATTCTTCATTGGCGTTAAGCAGGCGACCTTCGAGGAATGAAACCTGTTCTTCGAGGATACCCACATCACCTGTGCTTTCCACATAGCGACTCGCTACGAAAGGCAACCACAGGAAGTCATCGGAACATCTTGTGCGCACCCCGCGACCGAGAGGCGGATGCCACCAATGTTGCACATCACCTTCTTTGAATTGTCGTGAAGCAGCAAGCAACAACTGATCACGTGTAATCTCAGATTGAACATGAAGTAATGACAACGTATCCTGCAACTGATCCCTGAAACCAAATGCACCACCCGATTGATAGAAGCCGGTGCGTCCCCACAATCGGCATGACATCACCTGGTACAACAACCATCCGTTGGTCAATAAGTTTACGGAAGCATCCGGAGTTTCAACGGAGATCGCACCTAATGTCTTAAACCATTTCTCTTGTACTTGTGCGAGTGATGTTTTTGCGATTGCACTTCCTTTGAATTTCTTCACAATGCGACTGACGTCAAACAAATCTTTACCCGCACCCATGCGAAAAATGATTTGGCGTTCCATTCCGTGTTCGAGATCAAAGGTGATCTGAATAGCGGCACATGGATCAAGACCTGCACCTGTTTTACCGGAAAGGCGCTGACGCTTCAATGCTTCGGGGTTGGAAAGATTATTATTACGTCCTAAGAATTCAGCACGATCACACGTGAAACTGTAGTTCGCTTCATCCACATCGAAGAACGCGGCATGACTGGCAAACTCCGAGTTGTATGGATTGCGTGCTACCAATGCACCAATGTTCGAATCGAAATCAGTAACGGTATGCAATACAGACTTAGCGCGAATCGAACCCATGATCCATTCCACATAACCGGTCGCAGAAAGCTTGCGCGCTCTGCCGGATTGATTACGGATTTTAATGGAGACAAACTTTATAGCTTCTTCGGCATCCGTATAGATGGACGTTTCGGATTTGATTCCATCTTCCATGTGTTCGAAAATGCTGTACCCAAATCCATGACGCACGGTGTACGGTGCTTTGCCCATGGCAGGGAATGGAGTGGGCGACCAGTATTGTCCGCTCTTTTCATCGCGAATGTAATACGCCTCACCACATCCGTCTGATACCGGATCGTTATTCCATGGCGTAAGGCGGAACTCATGCGCATTCTCCATCCACGTGTATGATGATCCGCTTTCGGATACAATCGTTCCGAAGTTTTTATTCGCGATTACATTGATCCATGGGAGCGGAGTCGTTTTATTTTTAACTGTCGTGATGATGTATTCTTTTCCGTCAGGAGCGAAGCCGCCCAGCTCATTATTGAAGACGAGATCGGTGCGAGGTAATGTCTTGTCTTCAATAACCGGATACGATTGAGAAGGAACAAGATAAGCCATCGGAGCTTTGGCAACTACACGCTTATTCATTTGTTCCACCAATGATCCTCTTGTGTCTGAAATGATGACACGAGCTAAAGTTTGCATCAGGATGCGGTCTTCATTGCTTACCTGATCGATGGAGCGAACGAAAATTCCTCCCTGTCTTTCCAATGTATTGTTTCCGGCATTAGCCGCCACCATACTTTGAATTTGTTCCTGCAACACCTGACGATAACCACTGTTGTCATCATTCAGGATCACGAGGTCAGTGGCTAATCCTTTCAATTGCCAGTAGGCGCGTGCCTGGATCAGCTGTTTCACGATGGTGATGTTCGATGTATCGGAGATCAGCAACAATACGATAGGCAAATCACCAGAGATCGAATACGCCCACAAAGCCGACTGACTTCTCTGATTTCGTGCAAGCGTACTTGCATCCGCTCGCAAGGCGGGATTTGCATAGATGACAGAGCCTGCGAGTCTTCCATAAAGCTGAGCGTCTGATTCCGTTGCATTGATCTGACGCAATACCACCTGACTATGTGTCCATGACAATTCAAATGCACGATCGCGCAAATGACGATCCTGGTATTTATCAATCAACGCACGACTCATTTCGCGTGTGCCGGAGATCCCGGTGATTACATCGATCGTTACTGTTTCTTCCGGTTCAAGCGTGATGCGATGCTGTACTGAGACAATCGGATCCAGTACTGAACCTTGTGAGTTCGTCAATGGTTCTTTCTGACTCATTGCTTTCGGGAACACTACTGTATTTCCTCTACCAATGAATTTATCGCGATCTGTCTCAAAGGAATACGAATCGGAATCCTGTCCGTTAACTTTCATTAAATGAAACATCCACGGTGGAGTTTCATCGTGTGAGCGTGCTCTGCGTGTGCATAATAAGGCGTGCTGATTGTTTAAGATTTCTGTTTGTACGAACAAGTTACTGAACGCAGGGTGAGAAGTATCAGCGCCCTGCATCGCCATCACCACTTCCGAGTAGCTGGTGATTTCCAGTTTGCGTTTTACTCTGGATCGGTTAACAAAATGGACTCTGCGGATTTCGATATCATCTTCCGGAGAAACAATGATCTCCGTATGCGTTTCAATTTGGTTATCACGTCTGCGGAATTCTGCACGACCTTGTGAGAATACAGCAGAGTAATGAATGGCTTCTTTCTGAGTGGGATGATGTGACGTAGACCAGAACTCGCCTGTATCCAGGTTGCGGATGTAACAGAATGAGCCCCAGTTATCACACGTAGTATCTTCACGCCAACGCGTAACAGCAGTATCTTTCCATCGACTGTAACCGCCACCTGAGTTGGTGACCATCACGTGATAGCGACCATTTGATAACAGTTGCACTTCGGGAACAGGAGTATCAGAAGTATTGATCACACGCATTTCTGCATGAGGCACGACTTGTGCCACATCACTCATCTCCGTTGCAGCAGTGTAATAACCGGTTGTCTTCGGAACTTGTTCCTGTAACAACAACAAGGCAGTCTGGAATTGAGGATCCGCTTCGAAACGTTTTTGCATCGGCTGATCCAGCAACAAATATCCCAATGACAATAAGCTCATTCCCTGATGGTGAGCCATGAAGGTCTGAATGATCACGTGTGATTTGCCTCGTGGCAAACGACCAGGAGTGTAATCAACCGCTTCGAAGAAACCGTACTTGCCTTCAAATCCAAGTCCGTGCATTTTTTCGAGATTGCGATACGAAGCTTCGGGATCAACCATCAATCCCATGACGGTTGCATAAGGAGCAATAACTAAGTCCTCACTCAATCCACGTTTGAACCCTAAGCCCGGAACACCGTGCGCTTTGTATTGATAGGTGAGATGCGCATCCACCACATTGTAGCACGATTCAGAAATTCCCCAGGGGATATCATGCTGACGTGCGTATTCAATCTGTCTGCGGATGGTTCCTTTTTCTGTTTCTTCGAGCAAGGTATTTTCATACGAAGGCATAACCAGTGTAGGCATGAGGTATTCGAACATCGATCCGCTCCATGATAATAAAACAGGAGTGCTCACCGTATTGGTTAATCTTCTTCCCAAAGCAAACCAGTTATCTTGCGGAAGTTTACCTTGCGCAATGGCAACGAATGAACTCAATCGAGCTTCAGAAGCAAGTAAGTCATAGTAGCTTCCATCGCGTCTGTGATCTTCTACGTTATAACCAATCGCCAACAGATGCTGTGCTTTGTCATATAGGAAGTCGTATTGCAGATCGGCAAACTGATAACATTGAGCCGACATGAATTCGAGCGCCAGAATCTTTTCTTTTGCTAACAGAGTTGCTTCTTTTAATGCACCTTCCAGTTGCTGAATCCATTGATTTTCTTCCGGAGTGTTTTCAGCAGGATTGTAATCGTTCAGCTCAGTGCTAAAGTCACTACTGAAATTAGCAAGTTGTCTCAATGTTGGAAATTCGGATACAATTTTCAATTCCTTAAATTTATCCGGTACAGGGAAAATGTTTTGTCTGAACGTCCACTGATTAAGCTCATCGGTAATGCAATTCGTCTGACTCTCCAATGACCTCGCCCAGAAATGTACTTCTGTTTTTGGATCGAGATTCCAGTTGTTCAATAATTCCTGAAACTCTTTTGCAAATGCATCCACCGCGTCTTTTAATTTGGCAGGAGTGAAGATGTCTTTATCATTCAGCAACGGAGATTCACTGATCAGTTTCTTTACGGACGGTCGGTTCGATTCAGGTAACTTCTTTTCGATAATCCGTAAAGTATCGTAAAGACCATTACAGATCTGTTTACCAAGAATTTTCTGATCAGCCATTGCCAACAATCCCTGACGGAGCGTTAGTAAATGACCTGCCATGTTACCGCTGTCTACTGTAGAGATGTATTGCGGGTGAAGTACTTTTAATGATTGCGTATCGTACCAGTTGAAGAAGTGACCGTTATATCTTTCCAGCTTCGATAAAGTGTTCAATGATTTGGAAGTACGGTCCATTAATTGACCGGTAGTCACGTAACCGAAATCGTGCGCGGCTAAATTCGCCAGCAACGACATTCCCATATTTGTAGGGGAAGTACGATGTGCAATCACAGGAATAGGATACTGTTGTAAGTTGTCGGGCGGCAACCAGTTATCGGCAGCCGTAACCAGGTTTTCAAAGAAGGCCCAGGTCTTGCGTGAGAGTTCTCGTAAATAGATTTTCTGATCCGCGGATAGTTTGCTTTTTGAAGAAGGAATAGGTCTTCCCAGCCACCATACAATCACCGGAGAGAAGAACCAGGTAATTAATAATGGTGCAGCGATAACCAGTGTTATATAAAGCTCAGCATTAATCAGGTAGCCGATGATCGCTGTTGATAAAAGAGGAGCGAAGAGCATTGAACCATAAACGGAGAACACACTTTCGTTCGGTTTGCTTTGCACAAAGTTAGAGGGAGTCCATTGCAATAATTTTTTGTGACTGACAATCACAATGTTAATGAAGGCTTCGTAAGGAAGTGTGATTAACGTAAATAATGCCTGTAATGTGCTTTTATATGTGGCTCGTGTAGCATTGCCTATGTGATGAGAGATGGAAACCTCTTCCGGTTTTTGAATGAGATTCCATCCGGAGAATAAGAATGACGGAAGCAGGAGTAAAGCAGCTACCGTCAATGTCCAGAACCAGGAGGAAGGAAGAACAGTCCATCCCAATATAAATAAAGCTGTAAGTACAATTGGAATTAAACTTCTGCGCAGGTTATCAAAGATCTTCCACTTTGATAAAGCAGAAATCGGATTGCGTTGCAATTTGTTATTTCTTCCTGGGGCCCATGGTAGAAACCAGTTCGCAATCTGCCAGTCACCACGAATCCAGCGGTGTCTTCTGCTCACATCAATATTATAGCGCGAAGGGAAGTCTTCATAGAACTGTACATCACTCGCAAAGCCACAACGCGTATAGGAACCTTCCAGCAAGTCGTGACTTAAGATCCGGTTATCAGGAAAACGATTATCCAATACCTTTTCGAATACATCAACTTCATAAATTCCTTTTCCAATGAATGAGCCTTCATTGAAAATATCCTGGTACACATCCGACACTACGCGTGTGTACGGGTCAATACCCGAATCGCTTTCATGTAAGCGACTGTAATGCGTACGCGTAGCACCATGCAAACTAATGGCAATGCGTGGTTGAATGATTCCATATCCGTCAACGACTACTTTTTTCTTTTCATCATACACGGCACGGTTCAGTGGATGCGACATGATCCCGATTAACTTCCATCCTGCTTCACGTGGGAGTAGTGTATCGGTATCTAACGTGATTACATATTTAACGGAAGTGTAGATTTGTTCATCACCCACAATAGCAGAGAAATGATCTTTCGTTCCCCCACGAATCAAATGATTAAGATCCGTAAGCTTCCCTCTCTTGCGTTCATAACCCATCCATGCGTTTTCGGAGGCATTCCACAAGCGTGGACGATGGAAGAGGAAGAACATTTCATTGTGTGAATACCCATATTTACGGTTCAGGTCTTCCACACCAATCTTCAGAAAATGAACCAATGTTTCATCTCCGGGAACAAATTGCTGATCTGCATCTTTGAAATCGGTTAATAGACCAAAGACAATATTTTTGTCTCTGTTCGCGAGGAAACGGATCTCCATGTCCTCAATTAATTTGTCTACCTGATTTTTATTCGCAACCAATGTTGGGACCACCACCATCGTACGCGATTCTACAGGAACTCCCTTGGAATAATCCATTCGCGGAAGCGGCTTGGGTTTTACCCAGAGTGTGGCCAGCCAGTTTACAATCGCCAGTGCAAAATGACTTCCTGCTAAAGTTGTCAATACACCGACTGCAATTAACCAATAACCAGTTACTCCATCGCTTTGTGCTTTGATTGTTAATCCGTATGCGATGACTGCTGTTAATAGTAAGGAGCTAAGAACATAAACACTGTATTTGTAGCTATTTATTTTACTTGTTACAGATTCAGATGCTGACAACCGCATCGAAGAAGCTTTTTCTGTCAATCGGGTTCCTCTGTTGACAAGGTAATAGCCCACATGAGATTTACGCTGATCGGTTGGATCGGTTACTGCACTTTGTTTTGCTAATTCAAGTGCACGCTCTGCCACTTCTCTTTCGGAGAGTTTACTGCGCTTGGCAATTTTTTCAACGGCATGACGATAATGGTCACGCGTATGAAAATCCATTTGTGAGTAAAAACCATTGATGTCCTGTCGCAATGTTTGCTCCACTACGCTCATGGTCTCCATGAACTCACGCCAGTCCATCTTAGCCAGGAAGCGAAGACTGCTGATGCTGTTGCTCATGGACACCTGATCGGCCGCCTGCTTTTGATTTTCAGCCAGCACCAATGCATTAATAGTCGTTCCCTGTTCGGAGAGATGTTGTTCAATCCACGTTAATGGCAATGACATATCCGGACCTTTCCATTGCAGTTTACGAGAGAATTCTGCAATGAAAGCACTTACCATAGGAGGATTAGATCGTGCCATGTCAGCGATTACCAATACCAGGTCTTTTTTGTTTCGTTCAACTGTGTCGAGGATCAGCTTCGCCCAATGATTCGCCTGTGCAGAGTCGATACGATCTATCGCGATGCGTGCTGCTACGCGACTAAGATTTTCCAGTAATGCTAACCGAAGCATAATCGGAATCGCCCAAAGCTCACCAATGGTTAACTCACTTATTTTCTGATAATCAGAAATGAAATTACTTAAGCTGTGAATGTCTACACGGCCATCACTATGAGATATGATCTGAATAGCGATGTCGTACACACGAGGATAGCCTGCCAGATCTCCATTGGTTAACCGTGGTAAGCCTTTGCTATATCCCTTAGGTAAGTGACGCTTACCTAAACGGATTTGTTCTTCAATCAAATAAAAGTTATCGAGCAGCCATTCTCCGGCAGGAGTGACACGACTTTTTTCTTTTACTGCGTCTTGTAATAAATGAGTAACCCGAAGCAACACTTCCTCATTCTCTGCGAGATTTTTAAGAAGCTGTTCCGGAGCGGGTTCAACACTTAACCGATGAGATTGAGCTAAGTGACGTGCGTGCACTTCCATTTGTTCTGCGCTGAAGAGCTCAGAGCGGAGTGGAGGTTTTTCGTTTACCTCCTGGCGAGTGATATTATCTTTTTGGAAATATTGTCTGAGTTGAGAAAAGAGGTCTTCAATAGTATTTGATCTATTGTGCTGCATAGTAAGTCAGTGTCAGGTTGAGCTTGTCGAAACCTGATTCCAATTGACTTCGACAAGCTCAGTCTGACAATTGAAATATTGGGATTGGGGTAAGCTTATTAAAAGATCCGGTCGAGGTCTTCCATTAATAAAGGTTTCTCGAGAATCCGAAAGGACGAAGCGGAAGTCTTGGGCACACCCAATGCACTGATCAGATTAAGTTGTGCGTTTGGGTAGCTGCTGAGGATTTGTTCTGTTTTGCACCATCCGGCACCGTCCGGCATATCGTTATCCAAAAAGATAAAATCAGGTTTTTCTTTTTCCAGTAATACCATCCCGTCTTCAATGGTATGAGCCACGTGCACATCGTAGTTTTTTGAAGTGAAGAAATTCTTCATCAATAAACCAAAATCCTTTTCGTCATCTATTACTACAATCTTTTTCATGCTCTATATCTTCTAAAAACCTTACCAAAAATTATTGTGTTGAAAACGCAGTTTTTTGGTTGAAAAGCTCTTTTATAAGTGTAGATTTTTTAAGTGTGTGGGTATTCCATTGCCCAAGTTGGGTGTTTAAACCGGTAGTGTAGAACAGCGAAAAGGCATCAAATTTTAAACAATTCGTAGGAACGCTTACAAATAATCTGACTATGGATCTGAACAACGGCATTAACCTGGTATTCGAAAAACTGCAGCGATGGTGGGTAGCCATTATTAAAATGCTCCCCAATTTTATATTGGCGATGATTGTTCTCGCTTTGTTTTTTGTTGTAGCGAAGTTCATACGAAAATGGGTTTGCAAAATTGTGCAGCGTATATCAAAGAGTGAATCAGTTGGAAGTTTAGTTTTCTATTATTGTTTATGCGCTTATTGTTATAGTAGGATTCACGACTGCATTAAACATTATGAATCTGGAGAAGACAGGGAAGCCTTCTTTAGCTGGTGTTGGTATTATTGGACTTGCATTGGGGTTTGCCTTCCAGGATTTGACATCCAATTTTATTTCAGGTGTGTTCATGACGTTCAAGGCCCATTTGAGTTAGGTGATAAGATTGATACAAATGGTTTTGTTGGTACGGTAGATCATATCCAATTAAGATCGACTACTATACTAACCACTGCGGGATTGCATGTCATCATTCCGAATAAGGATGTTTTTCAGAAGCCAATTATAAATTATTCCCGCTCCGAATCACGAAGAGTAGAACTTGAATTCCTCAGTGGTTAATACAATGATTGTCTATATCGAATCAATGCTAAAAAAAGCAGTAGAGAAATCGAGAATGTGAAAGATGTGAAATTGTTTTTCACTGCTATCGATGATCCGAAGATCAAGTTGTCCTTATCCTTCGCTATAGATAACAGACAGGCTGGTGGCTTCTTAACCACACGACACAAGGCAATCATGGCTATTTACAAAGCGTTTGGAGACAGTAAGATTGTTCAGATTACTAATCCTGCCCAACCTGCTCCAGCTACCAATGGTAAGGTACCATACGAGAAGACACCAATAACGAAGTAGCCGCTATGGATTTACTCACTCAGGTCATCTGGTTGTTGGTATTGCCCATTCCCATCGCGTGCATTGCATGGACAGTGACCCATGAAGAAGTGTTTCGTGAGGTGCATGAATACTGTGTGAAGCGCAGCAAGGAAAATAAAACCATCGCTGGACGTAAATTCTTTTACTTATTCACCTGTGAGTATTGCTTCAGCCACTACGTAACTATTCTCTTTTTGATTATTACAGATTATAAACTGTTGATGACCAACTGGAGCGGTTATGTGATTGCAGGTTTTGCTTTGGTAGCTATGGCCAATGCGTACATGAGTGCTTATAGTTTCCTTAGGATCGACATTAAGAAGGAACGAGTAATAGCAGAACACGTAGAAGAGAAAGTGAAGCAGATCAAGGAGGATTAAAATTCCTTTTTTTAATAGTTCAGTTAAGCGTAATAAAAAAAGAGCTGATGAATTACTTCACCAGCTCCTTCTCGTAGATCGGTCGGATTATTTCAGACCGTAAAGCTCCACATGGGCCTTGTCTTCTTTCGCATTAGGAAGCGTTTTGTAAGTAAATACAATCTTCTTCAATTCCTGTGAAGAACCTTTTAAGTCAATCACACGTGTTTCAGCACCAGCTTTTAATTCGCTGCGAACGTTCAGTTCTTCTGATTCACCATTTTCATAGAATACACGAATGTTTTCGATGTTGATCGGAGCATCCGTGACTTTCAGTTTGATTGATTTGAAACGGTCAGCACCAATTACTGAAATCGATTCGTTTTCCATTTTGAAGCTGGCTTTAACTTCACCGATTTTATGCCATCCTGCACTGTTGCTGGTTACCACACCAGGAGTTTGTGCATAAGAAGAATTCACTACTCCAATTACTGCGAATAGTGCAATTGCTATAATCATTACTTTTTTCATACGTCTTTCGTTTTGTGTTTTAAAGTATAACGAGACGAATAAAAATGATATGCCCTTGACAAGAAGTCTGGATTAAGAATGACTTTGGGGAATTGATCCTCAAAATGAGCAATCAAATACTGAACCAGTAGGTTAATTTGAGTACAACAGCTCTGGTCTTCACAGCGAAGTTTTCGGGAAGGTAATTGTCAGTGTAAACAATGAAAAGATCAGAGGCCGGTTTATATCGCCATTGTAAACGCGTGTTAAGATTTACGTTTTTCTGTTGCTCGTTATACTGACCAAAAGCCGTGAAGAATAATTTATTTGTCAGTGTAACGTCTAATCTAGGGCCGATTAACCAAAAGGTTGTTCTGTTCCAGGGATTGGGCAACCGGATGTCGTTATAACTTGAACTTAACAATATGCTCACATAAGGCTGGAGGCGATAACCGAATTCGCTGGTTATCGTGAAGCGTGTTCCATCTGCATAATAGCCACCATAGCGCCACGAGATGGCGGAGGTAAATAATTGCTGCGGTTTGGAAACGTAATCCATTCCGAAAGCATTCCAACGGTGTTCGGTTCCGGTAGCCAATGTATCTTTTTTGGAATTGGTCGGATCAAATGGACTCAATAATTTGATGTAACTGTTACCAACCCATGCGGTGAGAAAAGCCTGCGTACGGAAAGTGATTTTATACAATGCAATACTTTCGTTGTCTGTACGCTTGAATGACTCATTGAAGAAGTAAGAAGAAGTAAGTATCGGTCCGTGGCTCAATATTTTGGTGCCGTTAGGAAACATCAGGTAACTAGCCTGAGGAAATGTCCGGATGTAACCTCTGCGCGGAACATAGCCCACTTCAGCTGCATAATTCTTTCCTACATATTCATGTTGCCACGTAAGGTTGAACTTTTTACTGAAGTAGGTGAGGTTAGCTGCGTGAGTAATGTCATCACCACTTTTATTTGGGCTGAAGGACTTTAATACCATCGCTTTTCCTGTCCAGATATTATTCGCGGAAGCTAGGTTATATTCCATACCGATGTTGCGATTGTATGGATTGTATACTGGCATCTTAGGATCGGCTGATGGAGTGTAGTCAATTGCATCCTTATTAATGACAATCAACCCCACATTGGACCGTGCAAATACCCTTCGTTGGATAGAGATCACAGAAAAATTCTGAGAGGGCAACGCAACGGAATCTACTTTAGAGGTTTGCATATCCATCACCCCAATGCGCCAGTTCTTGTTTATTTTTCCACTCAGTCGTGCACCAAACTGAATGGGTGCATTTAATCCGATTCTTCGTGAAAAGAACGGACGAATAGTAGAGTAACCGAAGTTGCCAAAGAGATCTCCGTTCTCCAGAAAGAATTGCCTTCGTTCAGGAAAGAATAATTCGAAGCGATCGAGGTTCGTTACCTGACGATCAACATCCACCTGTGAAAAATCGGGATTGAT
>JBGATZ010000034.1:0-19874 GCA_044228905.1 Cyclobacteriaceae bacterium
AGCTATTCGACTCTGACACACTGTTTGCTGAACTGGTTCTTCCCGTACCCATTGCTAAATTTTTCACTTACAGGATTCCTCAGATACTCAGTGACAAAGTAAAACCGGGGCAGCGTGCCATTGTGCAATTCGGGCAGCGTAAAATTCTTACAGGGCTTATTCATTCTCTTCACTCTACCCCGCCCAGGGAGTATGAAGCAAAGTATATTCTTGAATTGCTGGATGAGACAGAAATTGTCTATTCACAGCAATTCAAACTCTACGAATGGATGGCGGGCTACTACATGTGTACGATGGGGGAAGTAATTAATGCGGCTTTGCCTTCAGGTCTGAAGTTGTCCAGTGAATCAATGGTGCAGATCCATCCGGCATTTGATGTTGAAGACAGTACTTTCGATTTTTCCGGGAAAGAACAATTGCTTCTTAAACATCTGCAATCGGAGGCGATGAGCTACACTGATGCCGCAAAACTTCTGGGCACCAAAAGCATTTACAGTATTATTAAGTCCCTTACATCCAAGGAAGCGATTATTCTTTTCGAGGAAGTGAAAGAGAAGTTTAAGCCCAAAACTGAAAAGAGAATTCGTCTCACCGGCTCATTCGTTAATAAGAAAAAACTGGAAGGCCTTTTTGAAGAACTGGCCGCAAAGCCGAAACAGGAGGCGGTTGTGCTTAAATACCTTCAGGAGGTTCCCGTTTTTTCTCACGCTGAATTGAATCCAAAAGGAATTTCCAAATCACATTTAATGGAAGATGATCTTTCTGAATCATCACTAAAGACATTAATCAGGCAAGGTATTTTTGAGGAATTTGAAGTAGTCGTTCCCCGATTTGGGTTCAATGAAGTAACCACCGACCATCCCATACTTCTAAGTGAGAAGCAGGAAGAAGCTCGTAATAGCATCTTAAAACATTTTGAAAGCAAAGAAGTAGTACTACTTCACGGAGTAACGGGAAGTGGTAAAACGGAGATCTATATTGATCTGATCAGAAGAGCACTGGAGAGTGGGTCACAAGCACTCTACTTACTTCCTGAAATTGCGTTGACTACGCAAATCGTTCAACGTCTGAAGAAGATTTTCGGAAGCACAATGGGTGTGTATCATTCCAAGTTTTCTGATAATGAACGGGTAGAAGTATGGAATGGAGTATTGCAGGGAAAGTTTCGATTTGTGGTTGGCGTTCGCTCTTCTGTATTCCTGCCTTTTGATAATCTCGGTCTTATCATCGTAGATGAAGAGCATGACTCCTCCTATAAGCAACATGAACCTGCACCACGCTACCATGCCCGTGATGTAGCCATGATGATCGGACATATGCATCATGCTAAAGTTATTTTAGGAAGCGCAACCCCTTCATCAGAATCATTCTACCAGGCTACGCAAAACAGATTCGGTCTGGTTACTCTTACTGAGCGTTTTGGAGATGCACAGCTTCCTGAAATTTTGCTGGCTGATCTTTCAAAAGAAAAACAACGTAAAACAAATAAAGGAGAATTCTCCTCATTACTTCTGAATGAGATCACCGACACCATTAACAAGAATGAGCAGGTAATTCTATTTCAGAATCGAAGAGGGCATTCTCCAATGATTCAGTGCGAAGACTGCTCATGGGTACCCAAGTGCATCAATTGTGCCGTTAGCCTGACCTATCACCAATACAGGCACGCATTGATCTGTCATTATTGTGGATATCGTGAAGATCTTCCTAAACAATGCCCTACCTGTACCTCAAAGAGGATTCTTACACTTGGCTATGGAACTGAACGATTGGAAGAAGAGTTGAAGCTTTATTTTCCGGACGGGAAAGTTCAGCGCATGGACCTGGATACCACACGATCTAAGTCAGGGTATGAATCTATCATCGAAGATTTTGAAAGCGGCACTACTAATATTCTCGTAGGCACACAAATGGTAACGAAGGGTCTTGATTTTGATAAAGTAAGTCTGGTTGGAGTCTTTGATGCTGATCGTATGATGCACTTCCCAGACTTCCGCTCTTACGAAAGATCGTTTCAGCTGATGACACAGGTAAGTGGTCGGGCAGGCAGAAGAGGTAAGAAAGGCAAGGTGGTTATTCAAACTTCCAACACTGCTCATCCCCTGTTTGTCTATCTCCTCCAAAACGATGTAAATGGTTTTATTACTGAACAACTGAATGATCGCAAGAATTTTTTCTATCCTCCATTTTCCAGATTGATAGAATTAAACATCAAACATACTGATAAAAAAGTGTGCCATCAGGCTTCTCATCAGCTTGCTGAAGAACTGCAAAACAAACTCAAAGGATTAAAAGTGCTCGGACCAGGAGAACCCATGATCTCCAAAATCAGGAATGAATATTTAATGACAATCCTGATAAAAATAGCAAGAGATCAGGGACGTTTGAGTGAGATCAAATCTATCCTTCAACACGAAGCAGATGTACTCACTTCAATCAAAGAATACCGGAATGTGAAGTTGGTATTTGATGTAGATCCGGTTTAAGAGAATTTATTCTTCCACGCGAATGAGTGTCTCTGATCTTACCGGCTTACCTTTTACAGTTATTCCCTCGGCTACTACTTTATATACACGAGGCATATCAGAAGTAAAGAAAGAGAATTGCGCCTTCCCTGTGTCATTACTCAACTTAATATTCGGATTCCAATAAAGTGTAGCGCGGGCATCGAAGTAATTTGCATCCGTTGCCGGATTCGCATAATCAGGAGATTGAAAAGCACTTGGTGTATCATAACCTTTTAACTTCACCACTGATAATCCCTTGAAAATTTCAGGCTCAACACGTTTAGTGTATACATAGATTGCTCCACTTGCTCCATTTGCTCCCAGCTGAGAATTTATCATAGAACTCACCTCAATATGATCCACCTGAGCTGTATTCATATGATGTAGTCTGTCTCCGCCTGTTTCACCCGATTCAGTTAACACCTGGATGTTATCGAAAAAGATAACAGGTTCTGAAGGCGCTTTCACCCGTGTAAATTCTCCCCGGCTTCTGATCAGAAACCAATGGTTCTGATAAAAATCAAGCCGAAATCCTGGAATCTTCGCCACAATAGCAGCTGCCAGACTGGCGCCATAAATAGTGAGTGCTTCACCCTTAATATATACATCCGGTTTTCCAAAAATATTTTCATAAACGGGCTCATCATTGATACGCTCCGATTTTACTTCAACCTCTTTTAACAGAATAACATCATCATCTGCTTCGAATTCAGATATCTTTCGCTGAGGAACGTTGTAATGAACAATCGGGAGTTGTCTCGGAGTAACCGGTGATAGCAATGGCCCTTCTCTTTTTTTCCACGTTACTGTTCCATTTTCCACCTGAACTCCAAATTTTACCGAATCATAAAAATCCATCTGGGCAAGAACAAAGTTTCCTTTGGCGTCAGTCGTCTCCTGATAGATACGCTCCATCTTGTCTTGCAATACGGTTACTCTTGTTTTATCAGGTTTTCCTTTTTTGTTGAGAAATGTACCCTGCTCGGTAATTCCCCGTTCAACGGGGTAGATGAATTTTGACAACATCCCTTGCGGCAAGTCATCCTTCATCAGATAGTCTTTTGTAATTCTAGTCTGCTCTTCAACTGGCACCACCTGGTCTGTGTCAGTTACTGATACCGAGATACTGGCTCCAATTGGATTTCCTTCTTCATCTTTCAATTCAAAACTCACATTGACTTTTTCACGCAAGTGATAAATCTCACTATCATGCGTGATCTTAAGAACACTGTCCGATACAGTTAAAATACCTGCGCTGGCATCTACTCTATCATTGGCAGTTAAGACAGGGATCGGCTTTATAAAAAACTGATCTACTCCGTAATTCCTCATCCATTGTGTATACGCACGCAAAACATAATTACCCGATTTCAGTGCACCAGGAATTTTAATATTACCCTTCGTTCTACCACTATCAATTTTTGCCACGAATGTTTTCACGGCATTACGTGTTGAATCCATGAGATCCACATATAACACCTTGCTTAGCGTATCCATCACGCCTGTACTTCGATAGTCTACGTAAGCACTAAACCATATTTTTTCGCCTGAGTAGTAATAGGGCTTATCCGTCTGCAGATAAACTTTTTCCTGTAAACGCTTGGCTTCAAGATCTGCATGTGTTTCAATGGTAATCAAACTTCCCAGGGTGTAATCCAACGGAAGCAGATTGGCAATACGACCCGAGGCCATATCACCTGAAATAATGACTTCTTTAGGGTTAAGAATAGTTCCTTCTTTGTTCACCCGGACATATCCACCTGTAGTTTCTACCCAGCTTACACCATACGATACATCGCGATAAAAGCTTGACTTTGCGATCTCGTTGGTATTATGAACTTCTGCTTTGCTTTTAAACAAGATACGATATTCATTACCTGCACCCTTACTTACAATTCCGGCAGTATCAAATGGAACAAGATTATACTCTAACTCATGAGAAAAATTATTTGTTCGTACTTTATTCTCAATTTTATCAGCATACAACCTGAATCCGGCTCCTTCAATCCTCTGATTGATTATTGATTTCATCAGGTGTCTGGCAGATGAGAGATACACCAACTCCCTGTTTCTGGTCCACTGCAATGCCTGTGCAGCATCACGAGGCGACATTTCTTCAAATCGCATATCACCGATAATGGAGAAGCTATTTCCGAAGAATTTAAATTCTGATAAGTTATAATGAATTCTATATCCCAGACCTGTATTCTCAATTTCAAGGGGTTGAGCTGCTTTGGCAGACAATACTTTGGAGTCATCTGTAAATTCAATTACCCACGGATTTTTAATCTTACAACCGGCCGCCCACTGATTATCACCAATAAAAATTTTCTCAAACTTCCTGAGCTGCTTTTCCCATGCTTTATCACGCGCACTTACTACTTCAGCCTCCTGAAGCTGTTGCTCTGAAGGAGTTAATTTGATCAGTAAAGGTGCAGAATCCGTATTCCTGACAAATACACGTGCCTGATAGGATTGATATCCTACAAAAGAAAAAATGATATCCTGCTGGCCAAGTGGTATTTTTTTAAGCACAAAATCCCCCGTAGCATTTGATGTGGTGCCAATGGTACTATTGTTGACAAACACATTGGTAAAAGGGAGGGGTTCCGAAGTTCTCGCATCGATGATCTTACCTTGAATCTGACCTATTGAGGGCGCCTGAGCCATCATTGACACCTTTCCGATCACCAGAAAGTAACACAACAAAATTTTGAACCAAGCAAACTTCATTTGAACAACAGGCATTCAGCCCATCAATTTAATCTATCACTGTTATTAACTTTTCATTACGGAAGGGAATGCCTTTTTGTGTCACTCCTTCTATAATTATCTTATAATTCCCAACCATATCTGAAGTATAAAAATTAAACTCAGTTACCCCGGATGAACTTAAATTCAATTTAGGATTCCAGTATAACGTAGACCGGTTGTCCTGTGTGCTATTGTTTTCCGATTCATTCTCATAAGCAGGGAACTGAAAAACATGAGGAGAATCAAAGCCTCTTAGCCTTATCACGGACAATGATCTGAAAGATACTTCATCTGTTTTCTTCATAAAAACATAAATTGCTCCAAAAGCGCCATTTGCTCCAAGTTGTGAACTTGCCATCGAACTTACTTCAACATGGTCTACCATGGAAGTACTTATTGAATACAACCTATCTCCTACTGTTTCACCGCTATTGAAGAACTGTACATTGTCTATAAATAACGCTGGTTCACCATTCCCTCTTGACCATTTAAGAAACCAGTGTGTATCCTTGTTGATTAATTGATAATAGCCTGCCAGTTTACTCTGAATAGCTGAGGCTAAATTAGGGTTCAGTTGTTCAAGATTATCTCCTTTCAAGGACCAATCAGGTTTTCCGTAGCTCGCTTCATAACTGTTGCCTTTTGAAATTTTACCGGACATCACTTCCACTGCGTTTAACAGGATCACACCCTGGTCAGACTCATAATTAATTTTATGTTGAGGCGTTTGTGTTTTTACTATGGAAAGATCCTTATAGTGAGGCAACTCTGTCAATCTTTCGGAATTTCCCTCGGGAAGAATCCATTTGACAGATCCATTTACTTGCACACCAAATTTCATTGAATCATAAAAAATGAGATCGGGAACAACAAACTCTCCTTTGTCATTTGTTGTGACTTGACGGATATCAGACCAATCTCCGCGTACGATAGTTACTTGCTTCGATTTGACAGGCCTGTTTCTTGGATTCAGATAAATGCCTTGCATTTTCATTCCTCTCTCAATAGGAAATTGAAATCTTGACAATAAATGAATAGGCAGTTCATCAGGCAGGCTGTACGAATTGACAATATTCAATTCTTCCTTGATCTGATTTACCTGAGACAGATCAAGTACTGAAACGGAAAAAGTGGCCTTCAAAGATCGATCATCATCTGCCAATTGAAATTTCACGTTCACAATCTCTCTTCGCTTGTACTCCTGCTTGTTAGTTATAATCTCAAACTCTACATTATTTACTACATCTACTTCATTCACATTTACTTTCTCGTATACATCCAAAACAGGAATAGGCTTATAGAACAGTGCATCGTTACCATAATTTCTCAGCCAGGAAGTATATGAACGTAATGCGTAATTTCCAGGCTTAAGCTTATCAGGGATTCTTACGCTGCCCATTACTCTGGCGCTGTCGATCTTTAAGATGAGTGAATGTATAGTGGATTGATTCTCATCAATCAGATCGACATACAACACCTTACTCAACGTATCTTTTGATGCGGGTGAACGGTAATTAACAAAACCGCTTATCCAGATATCTTCACCTGCGTAATAATAAGGTTTGTCCGTACGGAGGTAAATTTTTTCCTGCAATCTACCAGCTAACACTCGATTTCCCGACTCAATTTTAATCAACTCTCCTTTTATATAATTCAGAGGAAGCATACTTGCCACCCGGCCGGAAGTCATATCTCCGGAAATCATCACCTCCTTTGGATTGAGTAGTGCACCTTCTCTGTTCACCAGGACGAAATCATCCTTGGCCTCAATCCAACTGATCTCATGCGAATCGTCTGTGTAAAAGATCGATTTGGAAATTTCCAGGTTATTGTGAACTTCAATTTTATCCTTCAACAATATTCTGAAATTGTTCTCATTCACCTTTGACACAATCCCATTGGTATCGTAGGGCATTAAGTTATGTGCCTTCTCATAAGCGAAATTGGTTGACTTGGGTTTGTCTTTCTTTTTCTCAGCATACAATTCATAACCCTCCTTTCTTGCCGTTCCGTCCAGGATAGACTTTGTTAAGTGCCTGATCGATGAGAGATAAACCTTTTCTCTGTTCTTCATCCACTGTACAGCCTGCACCTCATTCGTTGTTACGATTTCCTCGAAACGAACATCACCGACAATCGAGTAAGTAGTACTTGTTGATTGGAAGTTTTTTAAGTAGAAAAAAAGCCGGTATCCCAGATATGCATTTTCTATTTCAATGGGCTGAGATGCGTGTGCGGAGAGCAGGTTCGGGCTTTCAGCAAACTCAATTACCCAGGGATTTTTGATTTTACAGTCAGAAACAATTCCTTCACCAATAAAGATTCGCTCAAATCTTCGTAATTGTTTCTCCCATGTTTTATCTCTTTCACTGACCACTTCTACTTCATCCAGTTTCTGATCCAGCGGGATTAATTTTATAGCAGGTTGCTGCGTATTGTCCACCTTCACTACTATCCTATTCTGAAAGGACTGATAACCGACAAATGAATAAATGATTTCGTGATCACCCAGGGGTACATTCTTCAGGACAAAGTTCCCATTTTCATCTGATGAAGTACCGATGGTTGTGTTGTTAATGAACACATTGACGAAAGGTAAAGGGTCAAGAGTTTTGGCGTCTATAATTCTCCCGTGAATTTGCGCGAGCTGGGAGAAAGCAGATTCTGTGATCAGCATCACTATACCAATCAACAAAAATCTTTTCAAAGACAAACTCATGCAGGCCGATGCAGATTTAATATACTTTCGAACTTACCGAATTACTGCAATATCTCCCAGTCTTCGTTCAGGACCGGGATTACAGAATGAGCGGTAAGATCGAACTGGCAAGGAACAACAGAAACATAGTTATTCGCAATCGCCCATTCATCGTTATCTTCTCCTTTATCGAAGTTCACAAAATTCCCTGCCATCCAGAAATACCTGCGGCCGTTCGGATCGAAACGTTCATCAAATTCCTCCACCCATTTTGCATTAGCCTGGCGGCAAACCCGAATACCTTTCAGGTTTTCGTTCTGCTTTGGAGGAAAATTTACATTCAATGCAGTGCCTTTTGGCAAGCCCTTTTGAAGCACCTGATTGACAATTTTTCGTATGTATTGATGGGTGTGCGAGAAGTCAGCATCTGATGCAAAATCGCAAAGAGAAAATCCAATAGCCGGAGTTCCTTCAATAGCACCTTCAATGGCGGCAGACATCGTACCCGAATAAAGTACACTGATGGAGGTATTACTTCCGTGGTTGATTCCACTCACAACAATATCGGGCTGACGCTTATCTCTCAACAAATAATGTCTTGCCATCTTTACACAATCCGCTGGTGTACCTGAGCACTCATAGGCCTTCACTCCTTCAAACAAAGCAGATTCAGTAAGCCGCAATGTATCTCCTACCGTAATGGCATGACCCATTCCGGATTGCGGACTATCCGGAGCAACTACGAGTACTTCCCCGATTTCCTTGACTACATTAATTAAATTAAGAATACCACGAGACGTTATGCCGTCATCGTTAACAACAAGAATAAGAGGTTTGCTCATTTTTTAGGGAACAGTGAATTATAGTAGGCAACAATTTTAGACAGTTCGTTCTTATCATCAAAACTCAGCCGGTTTGCTTTAGCATACTTCTGCACCTCTTCTCCCTTGTTGCCCATTAAAGCAAGCCAGTCGTTTTTCTTTTCATTAAACTCTCTGATGTCACCATTCTCTTCTAACAAATAATATTTATGAACGAGCACCATCCGACTGTAACTTCCGTAATACGAATACGGATTCGAATAGGTTCTGTATTCAATCGATTCACGACTGAGTAATGTGATCTTGCCTTCCTCCAGTAGTTCGAAGAATACAGGCGCTTTATATCCACCGGCAGCTGCATAAGGAAGGGAGTAAAACTGCCTGTATTCTTTTGACGTGCCATCAAAAATCTCAAACAACAATACTTTACGAGAAGTGAATGTCTCATTTTTATTGCTTGCCTGAAACTGGAGAAGATCATTGGGAAGATCATATTTAATAGTTCCTTTCAAAGTATCTCCGGTATCTAAAACCAGCTTTCCGGGGTGCCACAACTCTGAGGGAAACTGCTGTGTAGCCATAACCGGATAACGCTGTGAAAAACAGTCACAGAAACCAACATCAGAAAGATGAAAACAGCTAACCTCATTAACTTTTTAAGATAGTATGCCCCAACTTATCACGCTTGGTCATCAGGTATTTCTCGTTGTGCGGATTTGGAGCGATTTCAATTGCAACATTTTCAACAATCTCCAGCCCATAGCCCATGAGCCCAACTCCCTTCTTTGGATTATTCGTAATCAGCCTTATTTTCGAAATACCCAGATCGCTTAATATCTGCGCACCTATTCCATAATCTCTGTTGTCCATACCAAAGCCAAGCTCAAGGTTGGCTTCAACCGTATCCGTCCTTGTTCTGAAGTTTATATGCTTTGAGTTTATTAAGCAGTCCGATACCACGACCCTCCTGCTTCATGTACAACACCACGCCTTTTCCTTCTTTATCCACCATATTCATCGCGTTGTGCAATTGTGTTCCACAATCACAACGACAAGAACCAAAAATATCTCCGGTCACACAGGACGAGTGCACACGATAAATACAGGCTCATCTTTCTCCCAGGTTCCCTTTACTAATGCCATATGAACTTCCGCTGTATTGATTTGTTCATAGGCAACAAGATCGAAATCTCCATACTCAGTAGGCATTTTCACATCAATCTGTCTTCGCACCTGCATTTCTTTCTTCATGCGGTAGCTGATCAGGTCTTTGATTGTTACTATCTTCAGATTAAAACGATTAGCCACTTCGCGCAATTCCGGCAAACGGGCCATCGAGCCATCCTCATTCATAATTTCAACCAACACACCCGCAGGACGAAAACCAGCCAGGCGCGCAAAGTCAATGGAAGCCTCCGTATGACCGGGTCTTCTCAATACTCCTTCTTTCTTTGCTTTCAATGGGAAAATGTGCCCTGGTCTTCCAAGTTCTTCCGGTTTGGTTTCCGGATCAACCAATGCTTTGATTGTTTTAAAACGATCATGTGCGGAAATACCAGTAGTACATCCGTGGCCAATCAGGTCGACAGACACAGTAAACGGAGTTTCAAAAACAGCCGTATTGGTACCCACCATTAAATTTAAACCGAGCTCTTCACATCGTTCTTCACTTAACGGAGCACAAATCAATCCCCGTCCATGAGTAGCCATGAAATTGACAATAGCTGGAGTAATGGTTTCCGCAGCGCTAACAAAGTCCCCTTCGTTCTCACGATCCTCATCGTCTACTACAATAATCACTTTACCATTTTTGATGTCTTCAATGGCTTCTTCAATGGTATCCAACTTAATTTTATCGCTCATTATTTTCTCTTTCAATACTTAACAAAAGTAAACGGCTAACTGTTCCTTATTTTGCGACTACAATTCCCAGCATGCCGGCCAGTTCTCTCTCGGCTTGCTTTAGACCCTCCTGCGTGGTTAGTTTTTCATCCAGTGCATCAATGTTTCCTTCGGCTTCTTCTCTTTTAATTTCTGCGAGATTCTCCTCCATCATCCGTTGCACCATACGGAATTTCAAAAGCAGCACATTGCTGGTGGCCATTTTGTCCAATACATCTTTCTCGCGCGGTATCACTATTTTATACTTATCACCCCAATGCTGACTTACTTCATGACGTGAAGTAATCAAGTCAGTGACTACCTTACGAACATCCTCCTCACTGTTGCGAATAAAATACTCGCTGTTTGGCAGTTCGCCCTTTTCCAAACCTTCTCGAAACTGAATATAAATATTTTTATATGACGGATTGGTAAATTCAACATCATCCAGTTCATGCACTAAAAAATCAGATATCTTCTGTTCATCCATCGTTTGGTTAGCATAATTCAAAAGCAGGCGTATGGTTTCCCGTTCCTGATACTGAATCATTGTTTGCGTATCTACCCGCGTTGGAGCAATCACATCTCCCGTGAGGTCAATTGCTATCGTGGATTCATTCTGTTCTTTCTCCTGATCTTTTTCTTTCTTCCTCCGGTCACCGATCAGTATCTTATTCAGTTCAGTCAGTAACACCGGTTCTGAAATCTTCAGGATAGTGCTTGTTTCCTGAATATAAACTGATCGTTTAACGGGATCAGGAATCAACGCAATACTGGTAACAATCTCTTTGATCGATTCCGCTTTGCGAATGGGATCGCCCGCAGCTTCCTTCGCATAAAGATCAGCTTTGAACGATACAAAATCTTTGGTGTGCTCTTTTAAGAACCGCTGAAACTCTGAAGTACCAACTTTACGGGAATAGCTATCCGGATCTTCTCCATCGGGAAAAAGAATCACGCGCACGTTCATGCCCCCCTGGAGAATCATATCAATTCCTCTCAAGGCAGCTTTGATCCCGGCAGCATCCCCATCGAATAACACAGTGATATTATCTGTGAATCGTTTGATGAGTTTGATCTGTTCTTCTGTCAATGCCGTGCCTGACGATGCCACCACGTTTTCCACATCGGCCTGATGCATGGAGATTACGTCTGTGTAACCTTCAACCAAATAGCATGTATTGAACTGCCGAATGGCATTCTTTCCCTGAAACAAGCCATAGAGCACATTGCTCTTATGATAAATTTCCGTTTCTGGTGAGTTGATGTACTTAGGCTGATTCTTGTCTTTGCCCAGCATACGGGCGCCAAACGCAATGACTTTACCCGTAAGATTATGTACAGGAAAAATAACACGTCCACGAAAGCGATCATACGTTGATCCATCTTCTTTCTTAACTACCAGGCCCGTTTTATCAAGTAGTTCTTTATTATAACCTTTTGAAATCGCCTCTTTACTGAAATGCTCCCAGCCTTCGAGCGCATACCCGAGTTCAAACTTTTGTATTGTGCGGTCGTTAAATCCGCGTTCACGAAAATAACTCAACCCGATGCTCCTGCCCTCTTCTGACTCGGTGAGTTTCTCTTTATAGAATTCCTTGGCAAAATTCATGAGGATGTACAACCCCTCACGCTCACTTTGCTGCGCCTGAAATTCTTCAGAAACTTTATTTTCCTCGATCGTTACACCATACTTCTTAGCCAGGTAGCGTACTGCTTCGATGTAGCTCATTTTCTCATGCTCCATCACAAAAGTGAACGCATCTCCCCCTTTACCGCTACTGAAATCCTTGAAGATACCTTTGGCCGGAACTACATAAAAAGAAGGCGTTTTTTCACTCGAAAACGGACTGAGAGCCTTGAAATTCTGACCCGACTTCTTCAACGTCAAAAAATCCCCGATTACATCTACAATGTCGATGCGGTTTTTTACTTCTTCTATCGTGTCGCGCGAAATCAAGCCTGAAATTTAATTGGGATCATTATATCTAAAGAGCAAAGATACAATCAAATCAGCACCACCCCGATGAACAAACAATCCACAATCATTTTTTTAGCAATCGGGCAAACTGTCTGTTAACTTGCGGTGTTTTTAGCCCATGAATTATACAGAATCCGACATTCTCAAAGCCCTTTCCACAGTAGATGACCCCGATATTAAACGCGATCTGGTGAGCCTTAACATGATTAAGGACATCAAATTGAGCGATCAGTCGGTCAGTTTTACAGTCGTACTTACCACACCCGCTTGCCCGTTGAAAGAAAAAATCCGGCAGGACTGCGAAGATGCTGTAAAACAGGTAGTTGGAGATAGCATAACAATAGATATCGCTATGACTTCTTCGGTTACTACGCTAAGAGATAATACACCTCAATTGCCAGGAGTAAAAAATATAATTGCCATTTCTTCCGGAAAGGGTGGTGTAGGAAAATCTACTGTTACCAGCAATCTGGCGGTGGCTTTAGCCCAATCGGGAGCAAAAGTGGGTGTCCTGGATGCTGATATCTTCGGCCCTAGCATTCCCACCATGTTCAATTGCGAATTTGAACAGCCAGAAGTAAAAGTAGTGAACGGGAAAAACCTGATTGTTCCTTTGGAGCAATATGGGATAAAACTGCTTTCAATTGGATTTCTGACTCCCCCGGACAGTGCAGTAATCTGGAGAGGACCGATGGCGAGCTCAGCCCTGAAACAATTTATTGGTGATGCAATCTGGGGAGACCTCGATTATTTATTAATTGATCTGCCTCCCGGAACCAGCGACATCCACCTTACTTTAGTGCAGACAGTACCCGTTACCGGGGCAGTTATTGTTACAACACCTCAAAAAGTGGCTCTGGCCGATGCTAACAAGGGAATGGCCATGTTTAAGCAGCCGCAAATCAACGTTCCGATTTTCGGGGTAATTGAAAATATGTCTTATTTCACTCCCGAAGAGCTGCCAAATAATAAATACTATTTGTTTGGAAAAGACGGGGGGCAGAACTTAGCAGATAAGTTTAATGTTCCATTACTGGGTCAGATCCCCTTGGTACAAAGCATTCGCGAAAGTGGTGACAGCGGGTTACCAGCTGTGCTCAAGGAGGGGATTACAGCCGCAGCATTTAAGGAATTAGCCGAAACATTGGCCCGACAAATTGCGATCAGAAATGCTAACTTTGGACAAACGAAAAAAGTAGAATTTACCACTGCCTGATATAAAGTCACATGAAAAAAGAAGAACTGACCGAACGCATTGAATCTGCACTGGATAACATCCGTCCTTATCTTGAAGCAGATGGAGGTAATGTGCGTATTCTCGAGATCACTAAAGATCAGGTGCTGAAACTTGAATTTATGGGCAATTGCGGAAGCTGCCCGATGTCAACTATGACCTTCAAGGCGGGTGTGGAAGAAGCAATCAAAAAAGCTGTTCCCGAAATAAAAAACATTGAGGTCGTTAACCTCACTGTAGTCTAAACTTCCTGTCATTTCATCGCAGGAATAAAGATGATCGGCCTACTCTCGGCAGACGCAACAATTTTGCGATCCCTTGCTGCGTTAATATACCGGATGCGGTTGTCTATTCTCCTTATCTCTTTCCTCTCCATTGCTTGTTTTTCCTTTGCACAGGAAAGGTGCGGTACCGTGGCACATGAAAAAATGAGAAACGCAGGTACTCTTGAAAAAAAAGAAGAGCACTTTGAAAAATGGATGAAAGGAGAAATTGCTCATCGCTCTTCGAAGACCCTTCAACGCACACAAGCCAGTCCCTACATCGTTCCGGTAGTCGTTCATGTTATTCATAATGGTGAATCCATTGGAACAGGAACAAACATTTCTGAGGCACAGATTCAATCTCAAATCGATGTACTCAATGCTGATTTCAGAAGATTGAATACCGATGCCGCAAACACTCCTTCTGAATTTCAGTCAGTTGCTGGCAGCATGAATATTCAGTTCGTATTGGCAAAACAGGATCCTTTTGGTGTAACCACTAACGGGATCGTCCGAGTGAAGGGAACAAAAAGCAGCTGGACGATGAATAACGAAAGCACATTCAAAAGTCTGAGCTTCTGGCGATCGGATCGCTACCTCAATATCTGGGTACTGAATATGACTGACTATCTTGGCTACGGACAGTTTCCTAATCCGGCAGGCACTTCGCTTGCCGGGCTCGATGAAGCGGATATGTCTTACGATAGCATCACTGATGGTGTAAGTATTTATTACAAGGCATTTGGTGCCGGTAATTTTGACCTGGAAGAACAGTACAATAGGGGAAGAACGGTGACACATGAAGTAGGTCATTTTTTTGGACTACGTCATATCTGGGGTGATAACAGCAATTGTACAACAACCACCGACTATGTAACTGATACACCAAAGCAAAATACAAGTACCAGCGGATGTCCTTCCAGTCAGCAAACCTCATGTGGCGGCAGCAAAATGTTTCAGAACTACCTTGATTATACAGACGATGCCTGTATGAACTTGTTCACGCAAGGGCAAATAGATCGTATGGACATAGTGATCAATAATGCTTTACGCAGAAAAAGTTTACTTACTTCTCCCGGAGCTACGCCTACAACCTCACAACCGTTGTTAGATATCGCATTGAATGGATTAAAAAGTCCGGGACCGGTACTTTGCAC
This sequence comes from Cyclobacteriaceae bacterium, assembly GCA_044228905.1. Taxonomy (GTDB): domain Bacteria; phylum Bacteroidota; class Bacteroidia; order Cytophagales; family Cyclobacteriaceae; genus ELB16-189. The sequence continues at coordinate 15,297 of JBGATZ010000034.1, forward strand.
CGCAAACCCTATCCCTCGCCTTTCAATTATCAATTCAGGCAATACACTTATTAATACTTTTAATGTAGAGACTTCTGTAAACGGAAGTACCGCAATCACCGAGGTTTTCAGTAATGTAGAATTGGTGCCTGGAGAAGAAATAGAGATTAATCTGAATGCTATAGCACTAAAAGCAGGAAGCAACACGATTCAGTTCACTTTAAAAAATCCAAATGGAATAGCTGACAACACAAACAACAATTCATTGAAACGCAATGTGGCGTTCAATCAGTCAGCAGATATCGTTCCATTGCGCCAGAATTTTAATAGTGATTTCAGCAACTGGTCCATTGTAAGCCCTGGTGATGGAACAGTATGGACCGCAGCGAATACAAATTACACGAAATCGTTAATGTATAAGTCTTTTGGAAACACCTCGACAGGGTTGCAGTCGTGGCTGGTAAGTCCTACTCTCGATCTGTCCCATCTTACAGAAGCCAGTTTGCATTTTGACGTAAGCTATGCAATGAGATCTTCTCTGGCCCCGGAGCGATTACAGGTATTTGCCTCCGAAGACTGTGGTGTCACCTATCCAACTCTACTATACGATAAGCAAGGAGATGAGATAAAGTATATCCACAACAGCTACATCATGGCTGCCATCAATAACCGACTGGAAAAATGAATATGTACCTCTCGATGAAATGGCAGGTAAAAAAAACGTGCGGCTTGCCTTTGTAGTTACCAATCAAAACGGCAATAATCTATACCTGGATAATTTTGATTTTTACCAAGATGACATTCTAAATCCTCCAAATTGTTTCAAGTTAACATTACATCTACGCCACTTCAACAAAACTGGAAGACTACAAGATCACCTTTCATATGGAAGAGCGAACAGATGTATCCATTTATGTACAACATGTTAGGAGAAAAAATTGCCTATCATGAATTTTCCAACGTACTAAATCAAACGTATCCTATCGACTTAATCAGCAACCAGACGGGGATTTATATTCTGCGTACTAAAATCGGGAACGAATTATTCTCAAATAAAATCTTCCTGGCCAAATAGCCTCATCAGTTTACCAAAGACTGACTATATTTGGAGTACTGAACATACACTAATACATGTCTAAAACCAAGGTTGCCATTCTCTACGGAGGTCGCTCAGTAGAGCATGGCGTTTCAATCAATTCAGCAAAGAATATTTTTGAATTCATCGATAAAGATAAATTTGAAGCTTTCCCCATCGGTATTTCTAAAAAGGGAGTATGGTACCTTACTCCTGCCGTTGATAAAGAGATGGAAAAAGGCAGCCCGTTGCAGCTTCAACTCAATCCGGGCAATCCAACTTTCAAAACGAAAGAAGGAAAAGAATTCAACGTTGATGTAGTATTCCCTGTATTACATGGAACAGACGGTGAAGACGGTAGCATTCAGGGTTTATTGAAAGCAATGGAACTACCAATGGTGGGAACCGGAGTACTTGGCTCAGCTATGTCGATGAGCAAACTGGTTACTAAACGGTTGCTGAAGGAGGCAGGAGTTCCGGTTACCAAATTCAAAGCTGTCTCGTTTGATCAGAAAGACACTTTGAAATTTCCTGAACTGGAAGCAGAATTTGGATTGCCCTTTATGGTAAAAGCGGCAAGTTTAGGTTCTTCGGTGGGTATTTCTAAAGTAAAAACAGAGGCCGATTTTATCGTTGCTGTTAAGGAAGCTTTCAGATATGATGACACCTTGCTTATTGAGCAATATGTAAAAGGTCGTGAAATTGAATGCGCTATTTTAGGAAATTATCCTCCACAGGCTTCACTACCCGGTGAGATCATTATCAATCCCAAATATGAGTTCTATACCTTCGATGCAAAATATGTAGATGGCGAGGCGGTAAGAATCGATGTTCCCGCAAAACTGGATTCTTCCATTGCTGAAAAAATCAGGGAGCTGTCTATTAAAACGTATCAGGCGCTTCACTGCGAAGATTTTTCGCGTATAGACTTATTTTTAAGTGATGATGGTAAAATTTACATCAACGAAATCAATACTATCCCCGGATTCACCAACTCCAGCATGTATCCGATGATGTGGAAAGACCGTGGCGTTTCATTCACTGAATTAATCAGTAAATTGATTGCTCTTTGCATCGAACGCTTTGAGAGATCCAAACGTATAGAAAGAGATTTTCAATCATCATTAAAGTTTTAGTCGGTCATGAAATTGAAATTTCCCTTTGACAACAAATTAGGTGGCGTGCTGGCCAACCTGGCCATCGTAATTACCATATTGCTGCTCATCAGCGTTTCGTATTTCTACATCTATCTACCGAGCGTAACTAATCATGGCGAGTCCATTACCGTTCCTGATCTGAAGGGAATGAAAATAGAAGAGCTTCCTTCTTTTTTAAGTGATCACGATTTGCGCTATGAAGTGAGCGATTCGGCCTACTCAGAAGATCTCCCGCCTCTTTCTGTTTTGATCCAGTTTCCGAAAGCCGGAGCAAAAGTGAAGGAAAACAGAATGATTTATGTGACCATCAATCAGATTACTCCTCCTACCGTGCCACTCCCCGATCTGGTAGATCGTTCCCGCATCAACGCTGAAGTGGTCTTAAAAAGTAACGAATTGAAAAGAGGCAGAATTATACTTGAGCCAAGTCCGTTTCTTAATCTGGTGAAGGAAATGCGCTACAAAGGACGTCCTATTCAGGCTGCAACACGCATCCCCAAAGGATCTGTTATAGACCTGGTAGTGGGTGACGGTAATGGTTCGGCCGATTTTATTGTAGGTGACCTGATTGGTGATTCTTACGAACGAGCTTTATTTAAACTTGCCGGATGGAATTTACACCTGGGAAATGTAGAAATACCTAAGGGCGAGGATACCACTGGTATTGAACCAATCGTTTATAAACAATATCCACCTCCTGGTGACTCTGTTCGCGTTGGCGACCCGATTGACTTGTGGATAGCCCCAAAAGGATATAAAGATCCGGAAGAGAACGAGGAAAACGAAGAAACCGAAAACTAACTTGAGGAACGTTCATTATTACGTCTTCTTTCTCATCATCATTTGCTCAACTTCTTCGTATGCGCAATTTGAACTGACTCCTGTTAACAGAAGCTATTTACCACAGAAACACTTTTCCTCCAGAACCAAAGAACTCACCCCTAAACAACTTCCTTTCTGGGATGATTTCTCTTTTCCAACCGGCAACTCCCCGGTCGATTCCCTGTGGCAATTCAGTACATCTGTTTGGGTAAATCAGGGCATGGGGATCAATGCCCCTTCCAGGGGAGTGGCTACCTTCGATGGATTGGATTCACTGGGCAAGCCCTACAATGTCACTGATGTTTTGGCCAAAGGATTTGCCGATCATATGACTTCATTACCCTTGCGAATGGATCTGATTGATCCTTCTCTGAGACAAACTTTGTTCATCAGCTTCTTTTACCAATACCAGGGAAATGGAGAAGCACCCGATCCCGGAGACAGTCTATTTCTTCAGTTTAAAGACAAGGACAAGAAATGGGAAACGGTGTGGTCTGTCAATAGCGATGGCACATTTGACAAAACTGTTTTTACGGAAGTGTCTGTTCCGATCAATGCCGAACGTTTTTATCATGAAGATTTTCAGTTCAGATTCAGAAATTTTTCAAGACTATCCGGACCTTATGACACCTGGAATCTGGACTATGTATTTGTTAGCAATGGTCAACTGCCTGATGCCAGTGAGCCACGTTTTTTTTCAGACCGCACGATTGTCTCCACGTTCTCTTCATTATTTAAAGATTATACCGCTATGCCAATCAGGCATTTTGGTACGGATCCTTCCGGACTTCTGGCTAAGCCTTCAATAATTATAAACAATCAAAGAAAAGATCAGGTTGCCGGCAATGGCCAGCCAGTGAGTTATTATTCTTATGCCACCATCGATACAAAGAAAGGTGAAGAAATCTCACGAGAATCCCTTGATCTTGACAGTGATTTATCAATAGGAAATGAACTAATTTATAACGTCCAACGGAATCTGACTCTAAGTACCATTCCAACTCCAGATAAATTTGATTTAGCCGCTGATTCTATCTCCGTAAGAATTAAAATTGATCTTGATACCCGAGACAACACAATCAAAACAGCCACCGAAGGTGATTACATTCCGCGATTGTATAGTCCGGTTGACTTCAGAGTAAACGATAGCACCAGCAGTGTATTTACCCTGGCTAACTATTATGCTTATGATGACGGCACTGCAGAATATGGAGCTGGGATTAAAGGATTTGGCGTACAGGTGATGTATCGATTTGATATGCAAACTACTGAACCTGATACACTGGTGGGTATGCAATTGTACTTTCCGAGATTTGGTGATGAATCCTCTCAACTGATTCAATTGCAGGTGTTCAAAGATCTTGAAGGAACCGTTGGATCAACATTGCACCAGGAATCTGTCACTGTGCAACGATCAGAAGGAAATAAATTCACGTATTACAAATTCAATCGTTTCGTTGGCGTTAAGGGTTCGTTTTATGTTGGCTGGAAACAAAGTACAGCTTCTGCAATTTCAGTCGGGCTGGATAAGAATACGGATTCCAA
>JBGATZ010000035.1:0-20065 GCA_044228905.1 Cyclobacteriaceae bacterium
ATTGCATCCGCTTCTGGTAATACTACTCACGAAGTAACTATTCGCTATGATGGCCAGGAATTCAAAGTAGTGGTGGAGCCTCACCGTACTATTCTGGAAACTGCACTGGAACAAGGTATTGATCTTCCTTACTCTTGTCAGAGCGGATTATGTACCGCTTGTCGCGGAAAAGCATTGTCGGGAAAAGTGAAGCTTGATGAAGAGGAAGGACTTTCTCAATCAGAGAAGGAGGAAGGCTATGTGCTTACTTGTGTGGGGCACCCGTTGACTGATGATGTGGTTATTGAGATAGGATAAAATGATTTCTGGATTCTTGATTCTGGGATAAACTACCGGAATCAAGAATCCAGCAACCAGTATCATTCCTTCTTAAATTCTATTCCGTCAAAATTTACTTTTGAAATTTTTCCATCAGCACCGATGGAGAACACTGCGTTTCCCTTACCATACCATTTCTTTTCATAGTATCCACGGAAGGTATCATAATGCCAGTGATCGAATGTAGCCTTTACAAAATTATTCACGTTGAATGAAAGTTTGTTTCCTTCTGCGGTGATTATTACTTCACCGTATAATGGATCGGAATATTTTCCTTCATAATTATCAATAGATAAAGAAGGCTTGGTATTCGCTACACGTTTGTCTTCAAATTCTTTGAGTGCTTTTTCGCCCCCCGCTCTGATTCCGCCATAGAGTTTTAAGAACTCAGCGCTCCAGTCGCGGTTACCACCCAATGCAAAGAGGTCAAATGTTTTGTAGACCAATGCATGGCGCATTTCAGCGTGGTCAAGGTTTCCGAATACATAGATACCTACTTTCTCTTCCGGCATTTGAGCGTGAATAGCAATGGCTCCGTCTAAACTTCCGGTGTGATAATTGATCTTCTTTCCTTTATAGTCGTGCTGGAACCACCCCAATCCATAAGTAGTCCAGTTTGGTTTGATCAATTGCATGGTAGGATAAAACTCACTGGCGGGTACAATCACTTGCGGCTTGAACATTTCTGACCATGTCTTTGCAGTTAAGAGTCTGCCACCGGAATACTTGCTGCTGTCCAGCATACACTGCATCCACTTGGCAATATCTTCAGCCGATGACCACACGCTTCCCGCAGGACCGATCTCATCAGCACTGGAGTGTTGAATTACCGTTACTTTTCCATCAACACGAAAGTGAGGCATCGTTTTGTTTGCATCCGTTGCTTCTTTTGTAAGCGGAACAGTTCGCGTCATGTTTAATGGTTTGAATACTTTTTCAGATAAGTATTGGCTCCATGGTTTACCACTGATCTTTTCGATCACTTTTCCTGCAGCCAGATAGAAGATATTCTGATAAATGAAACTGGAACGAAGTGAATAGCTTGGCTCTACCCAACGCATTTTATCCAGTACTTCGTCTCCGGTAATATCCATGATTCCCCAAAGGAAGTCGGCATTACCTACACCTGTGTTATGTGTGAACAAATCTCTGATTCTAATTTCTCTTGTTACGAATGGATCATACAATTGAAACTCCGGAAGATATTTCTCCACGGCATCATCCCAGCTTACTTTTCCTTCATCCACCAGCATGCCCATGCATACCGCAGTCATTGCTTTGGTTGTAGAAGCACAAGCAAAAATAGTTTTTTCATTCACCGGATCGGGCTTACCCAATTCACGCACACCATATCCTTTCGCAAGAATCACCTGACCATCTTTTACGATTGCTACGGATAAGCCGGGCATTTCCCATTCCTTCTGAGATTTGATTACATAGGCATCAAATTCCTGAAGTTTTTTTGCCAGTGTCGGATCAATTTTCTTCTGTGCAAACGACAGAAGTGGTAAGAAGATTAAAAACAGTAGACGAAGTTTCATAGAGTAAGGTTTAGATTCATGAATTTACCTGATGTTTCCGGTCAGTGGAAATATTTTCCACCGTCCATTCAATTTTTCTTTCGAGCGGATGTTTTCGTACCGTGCAATCGTTCTTCGTGCAAACCCGGCAGGAAAACTCCAGGCAGGGATCTGTGTGAACATAGAGTTCCAGTGTCTCTCCAAATTCATTCCTGACTAGTTTGGCCAGCGCGTCTATTTCTTCATGCGCTTCCTGAACGTTGAAATACCAGGGAACAGTGAGGTGCGCATCAAGATGAAGTACACTCCCGAACTTAATTACACGGGTGTTGTGAAGATCAACCCAGTTGGTTCTCCTGTTTTTATTTAAAAGCTCAACCATTTTTTTCATCAGATCATAATCGGATTCATCCATAATACCAGCCATTGATTTGCGAATGATGGTATAACCTGTGTAGATAATAAGTATCCCGAAAAGAATGGCCACAGCACTATCAATCCAGATCAGATTGGTGAAATAGATCAGAATCAATCCGGCAATAATGCCAAGGGTAGAATAGGTATCTGTCTGCAGATGCTTTCCCCCTGCAACCAAAGCAATGGATTGATTCCTTGTTCCGATGCGGATGCAAACTGCTCCGATAATGTAGTTGATGATGGCAGTAAAACTAATTAACGTAATTCCCCAATCTAACTCACTAAGCGGTCTGGGATGCAATAAATTATTAGCCGATTCAATGATGATTAATAGTCCGGCAATGAAAATCATGGTGCCCTCCACTGCAGCAGAGACAAATTCTATCTTGCCGTGACCATAGGGATGATCTTCATCTTTGGGTTTAGCGGATAAATAAAGACTGAATAATCCGAAGAGACCGGCCACTACATTCACGATACTTTCCAGTGCATCAGTAAGAATAGCTACCGAGTGAGTGAGAAAGTAGGCGACCAGCTTGACCGTGAATAATACAACAGCCAGGGCAACCACTACCTGCTGGATTCGAATATTTTTCCGGCTGGCTTCCATCAGGAAGATTTTTTCTGCAAGACTATTTTACCGACTGCAAAAAAGGCGATAATTACCCATACCACATTGATGAAGGCGGATGGATAGGCGTGATAGTAGATGGTATTAATAATCAAAAAAGCTCCTCCTGTAAGATTGAGTAGTTGAAAAATCAATGAATCGGAACGAAGTTTTTGGTAAGAGTTTAATCCATACGCGGCAATGACTTCAATGGAGCCAACCCAGCCGATGATATCGATAAAGAGTTTCATTTCTTTCACGCAAGGAACATAAATTTTTACCGCTACGCAAAGGCGCAAAGACTTTGCTATGCAGAGGTTGCTCTGCGTCTTCGCGCCTCATATGACTATCGGATTTTGCGTAACCCGTTTGCCTGGATATTACTTCAGTTTCACTCTCACCAGATATCCGTCATTGGTAATGAATAATGTTTTCTCATCACCTGATAAAGCGGTATTGGATGCAGCTTCACTCAATTTAATTTTGCCTAGTACTTTGCCTGTTGAATTGAAAATCCATACTCCTCCAGGACCGCTGGCAAAAATATTTCCTTTGCTGTCAATCTTCATTCCGTCAGGCAAACCTTTTTCTGTCGCGGTCAGCGGAGTAGCATCATAAAATACTTTTCCGGAAATGACTCTACTGCTGTCGTCCAGTTCATATTGATACCACTTTGCTTTGGCAGGATCGGAGTTGGCAATGAACAGTTTTCCATCAGGAGAAAAGGCAATACCATTGGGCTTGGTAAGACTATCAATTAATACTTTAGTTTTCCCTTCTGCGAAAGCGCAATACACTCCCTGAAATTTAATTTCTTTTAAAGGGTCCTGTTCCATTTTACCCAAACCATAAGGAGGGTCGGTAAAGTAGAAATTGTAGTTGCGCCACACTACATCATTCGGGCTATCGAACTTTTTTCCCTCAAAGTTATCCACGAGGGTGGTGAAGCTGGCACGGGGAGAATCTAACGTAGCGTCCATTATAGCAATCCTTCTATCGCCATGTTGTGCCAGTACCAGGTTCCCTTCATCATCCAGCGTCAATCCATTGGCACCTCGTTCACGACTGGTTGTTGAATCGCCTGTAAAGCCTGAAGGTTCCAGATACAACTCGGCACCTTTTTCCTCCGTCCATTTGTAAACTTTGTTTTCCGGAACATCCGAAAATAGCAGCATCTTCTGTCCTTCAATCCACAGCGGCCCTTCGCTCCAGGTATAACCTTCTGCAATGATTTCGACCTTGGAATCTGTTGAAACGATGTTATCCAACTCAGGATCAAGGCGTTCAATCGTGCCGGCAGTTTTTTCCTCTTTGGGCTTATTGCAGGCCCAGGCAGCAGGAATTAAAACAATCACAATAATTAGGTGTTTGTACTTCATAGGGGTTCGGTTTTGATCGATAAATAAATCTGGGGATATGGTCTGCTTCGTAAGTATAGTGAATTAATAAAAAGTCATGATCACCTTTCTTAAAATTTTCCTCTCCGCTGTGTGGCTTTTTATGGTCTATATGGTTATTGCTACAAGCCTGGAAAGCAGCCTCTTTAAAGAATGGGATTTTCTCGGATCTATTCCATGGATGCGAGCCACGCTGTGGGACTTCTACGCAAATATTCTGGTGATTTATCTATATGTGCTTTATCGTGAAAAGAACATTGCGATCAAGTTGGTTTGGGCTGTGTTGTTTTTCACGTTAGGCAGTATAGGTTCTATTGGATATGTACTGATTCAGCTGTTTGCATTGAAGGAGGGGGAAGGTGTTAGTAAAATTCTTCAACCCAAACTCGGCTAACCGGTGGATCAACTCTTTTTTTTATTTCTAATTGCAGGCATTTCACTTTTGATTGTTTTTACGATCACGTGGATCGTCCAATTGCGAACAAAAAATGCGGCTATCGTTGATGCCGTTTGGTCAGTCAGTTTTCCGTTAATGGCGGTCATTTATTTTTTACTTGTACCTGAACACCGTACAAGACAATTTCTAATTCTTGGGTTAGTGGGCGTATGGGGATTACGATTGGCTATTCATCTTTTGGTGCGCACGTTAGCCCATGACGAAGACGTGCGTTACACCGCTTTAAGAAATGAGTGGGGCAATAAACAAAATATTCTCATGCTTCGCTTCTACTACTTTCAGGCAATACTCGCGTTGATCTTATCACTGCCATTTGCATTGATCATGATCAATACTTCTTCTGATATAAGTTGGATTGAGTGGGTTGGAGCGGGTATCTGGCTAATTGCTGTGATCGGTGAAAGTACAGCTGATCAACAACTGAAAAATTTCAAATCCAATGCCGCGAACAAGGGAAAAATATGTGACAGGGGATTATGGTATTATTCCCGTCACCCTAATTATTTCTTCGAGTGGCTGATATGGTTTGCTTTTTTTATGATGGCATTAGGTTCTCCACTGGGCTGGCTGACAATTGTTTGCCCGGTATTTATGCTGTACTTCTTATTGAAGGTAACAGGCATCCCTTACACTGAATCGCAAATGGTGAAATCCAAAGGACACGCATTTGTCGAATATCAGAAAACAACATCGGCTTTTGTTCCGCTGCCGAAAAGAAAAAGAATAGAATAGTATGTGGTATAGCTCATTACTTGAAAAAGATTTAATTCCTGATTTTTTAATACGGAAAGGCATTCGCATGAATTGCGAACAACGCCTTCGTGATGAGCATGTGGGCGATCTTGAAATGCAGCACAATAAGTTTTTGACTTTTGTTGAAATGCTGAAACATAAACCAATTGCGGAGGACACGAAAGCCGCCAATGAACAACATTACGAAGTACCCACCAGGTTCTTCCAGTTGTCATTGGGTAAGAATTTAAAGTATAGTTGCGGGTACTGGAAAGAAGGGGTGACTTCTTTGGATCAGTCGGAAGAAGATATGCTGGAGCTTACCTGTCGACGGGCAGAATTACAGGATGGACAGCATATACTGGAATGCGGATGCGGATGGGGATCCTTGTCTTTATTCATGGCAAAGAAATTTCCAGTAAGATCACCGGGTTTCAATTCGCGCGCTCAGAAAGTTTTTATTGACGAAGAAGCGAAGAAGAGAGGCATTACCAATTTAACTATTATCACCGCGGACATGAATGCGTTTCAAACCGATTCAAAGTTTGATCGCATTGTGTCTGTAGAGATGTTTGAGCACATGCGCAATTACCAGGGATTGATGAAGAAGCTTTCTTTTCTGTTCCTGAAGTAAAATGTTCATTCACATATTTACGCATAAGTACCTCACTTATTTGTATGAAGTAAAAGATGAGTCCGACTGGATGTCTAAATACTTCTTTTCCGGAGGAGTAATGCCCAGCGACCACCTGCTGCTCTACTTTGCTGATGATTTTAAAATTCAGAAACATTGGAGAGTAAATGGAACTCACTACGGAAAGACGTCTGAAGCATGGCTGAAAAAGATGGATTCCAATAAAAGGAAATCATGCCATTGTTTGAAGAAACGTATGGAAAAGATCAGGCAGTGAAGTGGTGGGTGTACTGGAGAATATTTTATATGGCCTGTGCTGAACTGTGGTCATTCCGAAAAGGAGAAGAATGGTTTGTCAGTCATTATTTATTTGAAAAACGCTAATCCATAAATGGATACCGTCTCAAATCTAATTTCTACTCACATCTAATTAACATGGAATCAATAGCAATCATCGGAACAGGTATCTCAGGAATGGGCTGCGCGCACTTTCTTCATAAATATTATGATGTAGATATCTATGAGCAAAACTCCTATATCGGTGGTCATACTAATACCGTGTATGTTGAAGAGGAGGGGAAGCAGATTCCAATAGATACCGGATTTATTGTTTTTAATGAACGAACCTACCCAAACCTTGTTCGGCTTTTCAAAGAATTGAAGGTAGAGGTAAAGCCAGCTAATATGTCGTTTGGTGTGCAGTTCCTTCCCACAGACTGGAATACAACAAGCAAGCTTATTTTGCCAAAAGAAAAACTATTTCAATCCTGGATTCTGGAAGATGCTTTTTCAGATTAAAAGGTTTTACAACGAGGCGGAAGAAGTATTGACCAATGAAAAATACGCCTCTTATTCACTGATGGATTATGCAAAGGAGAAACATTATAGCGATCATTTTTGTTGTAATGTTATCGTTCCGATGAGTTCGGCCTTGTGGTCCACACCCACTGACATTACGCTTCAATATCCGGTAAGGGCATTAGTGAATTTCTTTAAGAACCACGGAATGTTGGGCATCAACGCACAGTTTCAATGGTATATACGGTGAAGTGAGGGAGTATAAAAAGAAGTTAATCGGGCCTTTCAAAGAAAAGATAAAGACCGGGTTAGGAGTAATTAAGGTGATCCGGTCTCATGGCAAAGTAAAGGTGATTGCAAGTGATCGAACAGGAAAGAATAGCAATGATAAGTAATCTTTGCCTGTCATGCAGATCAGGCTCTTCCAATTGATAGAACACCCACACCGGTTGGGCAAGGTTTTGCAATGCGCCCTTCGGTATCAGCGTAACGTGTTTCTTCTTCATACAGACAGAAGGTGATGCCTAAAATCAAATCAACCTGGTCAGCATGGAATTACCGGGTGCAGGAGATTGCCGGTCAGCTAACCGCTACTACTGTATACGATATGAATAAACTTCAGCAGGTATCTGATAAAAAGAATTATTTCGTGTCCATTAATGATCCGGGTGTGGTTGACTTATCTAAAGTAATTAAGAAGATTAATTACGATCACCCCATTTTCACCCCCGAAACAGCCAAGGCCCAACTCCAATTGCACAAACTCAATGAAAACGGAGTAAGCTATTTCTGCGGTAGTTATTTCAGATTTGGCTTCCATGAAGATGCTTTTACCAGTGCGGTTCAACTGTGTACAAAATTACTCAGTCGTGATCCATGGAAAGACCAGCAAAGGGTATTCAATCCGATTACTGAAGTTGTTTCGTAAATAGCCAATAAGCGAACTATGAATTCCTGTTTGTACCAATGCGAAGTAATGCACCATCGCCTGTTTCCTAAGAAGAACAGATTCAGGTATACGGTTTTTATGTTTTGCTTCGACCTGGATGAATTAAATGTACTTCATCAAAAGCTGAACCTTTTTAGTTACAACAGGTTCAATTGGTTTAGCTTCCGAGATGTCGATCACGTACAATTTCCATTAGGATCGGGGAGAAACTCAAATACAACGCGGCAGAATATTGCCGGATATTTAGACAGTCAGAATATTACTCTGGGTAGCGGTAAGATTTTATTGGTCACTAATGTGTCCATTCTTGGCTACTCGTTTAATCCGATTTCTTTCTATCTGTGTTACGATGAAAACAATAAACCACTCTGCTCAGTAGCTGAAGTATGTAATACGCATGGCGAAATGAAATTGTATTTACTGGATCGCACTACTCTCAAAGATCATGTATTCCAGCGAAAAGTATCCAAGCATTTTTACGTATCTCCTTTTGCCGACCTGGAAGCTTCATTCGATTTTATTTTCAAGTTACCTTCCGACACACTGCACATGCGTGTGGATGACTATCAGGATGGAAAGCGCTTTTTACTGACTTCATTAAAAGGTGAGCGAAAATCATTGACCGATGGCCGTTTGCTTTGGTATACAATACGGTTTCCTTTGTTGACAGTAAGAATCATTACTCTTATTTACTGGCAGGCTTTTGTACTCTGGTTGAAGCGAGTACCTTTTAAGAGGAAGAACTTTAATGTGCATCTTCAACGTGATACTTTCTCCTATAAAAAGTTAAAAACTACCGATCTATGAATTTGAATACGTTAACATTGGCCAGAAAATATTCTTTCTACGAGACAATGATTATTCAACTGTTTAGCGGAATGCCAAAAGGACAGCTAAATGTACAATGGCATGACGGTTATGAAATGATTTTTGGAAATGGTAGTGAAGTGAAGGCAAATATCCGCATCACTAATCCCTCTTTCTTTACCAAATGTGCGTTGTATGGCGATATTGGTTTTGCTGAATCATATATGGACGGTGATTGGCATACATCGAGTATTGGAGATGTTATCACCTGGTTTATTATCAATCTTGATCATAACCCTGCATTGACCGGAAAAGGACTGAAGAAGTATGCAGCTAATTTATTCCGTATAGCAAACAAATGGGTTCACGCGGCAAGAGAAAATACTATTGAAGGTTCACGTAAGAATATTTCAGAACATTACGATTTGGGTAATGATTTTTACCGGCTCTTTCTGGACAAGTCCATGACCTATTCCAGTGCCATATTCAAAAATGATGATCAGTCGTTGGAAGATGCACAATATGAAAAATATGATCGTCTTTGTCGCATATTGAAATTGAATGAGTATGATCATGTACTCGAGATAGGCAGTGGCTGGGGAGGTTTTGCAGTTCATGCAGCAAAGCATTACGGATGTAAAGTAACAACCGTAACTATTTCTATGGAACAATTTAAGTATGCGAAGGAGAGATTTGAAAAGGAGGGACTGGCTCATCGGATTGACATTCGTATTCAGGATTACCGCACCATTGAAGGGACTTTTGATAAGATTGTTTCCATAGAGATGCTGGAAGCAGTCGGGCATGAATATATGCCTGCTTACTTTGATAAATGTAATTCACTGTTAAAGCCAGGCGGAAGTTTAGGGCTACAGGTAATCACTTCCCGCGATAAGCGTTATAAGGAATTTCGTAAAGACGTTGATTTTATCCAGAAACATATTTTTCCGGGATCTCAAACGCCATCGATCACTGCTATTCACGAGGCCGTAAACAAGGTTTCAGAACTCGGTTTATATGATTTAAAAGATATTGGATTGGATTATGCTAAAACACTCCGCATGTGGTTTAATGCATTTAACCGTCAGTTGGCAGAGGTGAAGAAGCTTGGAATGGACGATCGCTTCATTCGAAAATGGAACTACTATTTGCAATATTGTGAGGCCGCGTTTGCGTTGAAGCATATCACAGTACTACAACTCGTGTATGCGAAAAACTAGAAGTTGGTTTTGTGTTTATTTTTGAAAATCAGCCCGGTGAATCGGGCTGATTTTTTTCTTTTCAGGCCTCACCGTGGGTAGATGAATACATCGAGAAACCCCTTCGAATGCGTATATCCATAGTCGGGGCTATGGAGTGATATTTCAACGATAAAGATGTGAGCGTAGAATCGGGTTGGCTATGATTACAGCTAATCAGTTCATCTTCGCGGAACAAAAAAGAAGAGATAGTGGTTAACCAGGCAGCCAGACATCCTTTTATATTTTTAATTTCGCTAATGATCATTCACTTGCCTTCGCCAGTCTTGCAGCCGTTTATCCGGCACTTTATGATCACAGAAGCAAAGGATGATGTAGTAAACCGCGTTCTGCCTAATACAGCCATCACCATCGCTTTCCGGCTAAGTGGACAAGTGAACGATATGGTGGATGGACAGAAATCCAAATTGCCGCTTTCATTGATTTCAGGTTTAAGAAAGTCCAACCGGATGATCAACTACACAAAAAACGCCAGTAATCTCATTGTCCTCTTCCGTGAGGGAGCCGCTGTGCACTTTATAGAAGAACCTTTGAACGAATTGACCGGACAAAGCCTGTCGTTGGATGTATTAAAAGGATATGATCAGGTTTTTGTTCTCGAAGAACAATTGAATAATACGAATGATCACTTTCGGCAAATTGCTCTGGTTGAACAATTTCTTCTCTCTCATATAAGCAATCATAAGTCAGATTCGTTGATTGTAAAAGCATTGAACATTATTCAGCAGTATGATGGAACGCTGAAAATGAAAGAACTGGCGGATGTGTTATGCATCAGCCAGGATGCCTTCGAAAAGCGATTTCGCAGACAAGTGGGTACATCGCCCAAACAATTTGCTTACCTGGTAAGAATGAAATCGATTATCGAAGCAGGTTTTACCACTCAGACATTATCAGAAAAGGCTTTTAAGGCGGGTTATTACGATCAATCCCATTTTATCAAGGATTTTAAAACTTTTACCGGTCTGACGCCCACCGATTTTTTACGCGACCGTACAAGTCACTGATTTTTTACAATCATTCTCCTTTTCAACTTGATTGCTTTGTGTAAACAAACGCAATGTTATATGGATGCAAAACCGATCCTCATCATTTTCGGACTGACGCTCATGCTCATTCAGCAAAAAAACAATGCACAAACTAACCAGGAGAATATGAAAACAGAAAACGCAAACAAAGTAATTATTAAAAGGATTTACGAGGAAGCACTCAACAAGCGAAAAATGCAATTGCTTGAAGAGTTGGTTGCTGATGAGTTTATAGGTGTGCGGGGTTTGAAAGGCGCGTCTGCCATAAAGGCTGCGGCAGAGCCTTTGATTAGTGCATTCCCTGATATTCAATGGAAGATAGAAGAGCTGTTGGCAGATGAAAATAAAGTAGTAATAAAATGGAGATGGCAGGGTTTGAGCGTAAACAAATTCCAAAACCTGGCAGGAACTAATAAAGTAGTCTCCAATGAAGCGGTTGCTATCTATGAATTGAAAAACGAAAGAGTAGTGGCTGCATACGTACTTACAGACCGACTTGGCTTCCTGCAACAAATGAATGCAGTGCCAAATGATGTCAACCTGATTTCCAACAAGCCTGTAAAAGACAGAGTTCAGTTCATTGATAAATTCATTGTCCCGGCAAAGTCGAGAGAACTATTTATGTCAAGAGTAAGACAGAACAGAAGTTTTATTAAAACTCTCCCCGGATTTATAGAAGATCATGCTTATGAAAGTATCGATGAAAATGGAGATTTGATTTTCGTAACCATTGCCGTATGGGAGAGTATGAATGCCTTAAAAGCGGCTAAGGAAACAGTACAGACCGAATACAAAAAGCAAGGATTTGATATGCCGTCTTTCCTTCAGCAATTACAGATTACGATGGATCGGAGATTTTATAATGAGTACATGGAGTAAATAATTCTTAATGTGCCAGTAATAATAAAGCTCCACAAGAAATTGTGGAGCTTTATTCAAACAAAGCGTTTATTTTTTATTGCAGGAATTCCACTTTGAATTCTACTCTTCGGTTTCTGGCACGACCAGCAGCTGTATTGTTTGTGTCTACCGGAGTGGTTTCGCCATAACCTGTTGCGGAAATTCGCAATGGATCAACTCCTTTTGTAATGAGATATTTGGCAACCGCATCGGCCCGGTTTTGAGACAAGGTCATATTAGTGTCGTCATTGCCTGTGTTATCCGTATGTCCACCGATGTATAACTTATAAGTTGGATTATCAATCATTACTTTGGTGATTGCATCCAGTATCGGGTAGGAAACAGGTTTGATCACAGCCTTTGCAGTTTGGAACTGGATTCCCTGCAGTGCGCGTTGAAAAAGTTGCTTCACTTCCGCTTTCACTTCAGGACAACCTTTATTTGCGGGCACACCAGCCAGGTTAGGGCACGCGTCTTCCGTGTCGATGATTCCATCATTGTCGCTGTCTGCGGTACAGCCACTGGCATCTACTTTCACACCTCTGGGAGTATCAGCACATTTGTCTTCGGAATCCTGCACTCCGTCACCATCTGTATCAGGACAACCCTTGAAAAGATCGGATCCCTTAATGTTCGGACAACGGTCTTCCGAATCCTGGATTCCATCGCCATCGGTATCCGGGCAACCATCAAATCGGGAAAGACCTGATACATCAGGACATTTATCATCACCATCTGCAATTCCATCGCTGTCTTTATCCGGGCAACCATTCAGCTCAGTAAGGCCAGCTAATACCGGACATTTATCCAGATAATCTGGTACGGTATCACCGTCTTTATCTAATGGACAACCTTTGGAGTCTACCGCTACGCCAGCAGGGGTATCAGGACAATTATCTTTTCTATCCTGAACTCCGTCTCCATCAGTGTCCTTTGGTTTCTTAAGATTGAACACCAGACCGAGATTGTGTTGAAGATAAAGATCAGGACTTCCTTCATCGATGCCATCCCAGTTGTCATTCAAAGGAACCTGTAAGGTATTGGAATATTCCACGCCCACACGATCGTTAAATTGAAATAAGATACCGGCTCCTAACGAAACATTTGGTTCAAAAGCACCCTCTTTAATTATTTCATCATTGAACTCGGTGAAATTTCTCGAGTTGATGTAAGTGGCGCCCATACCTGCGGTTAGGAAGGGGGCGATTGCAGATGTCTCCTTAAATATATACCCATTATTGAATTTGTATTTCAGATTAACTGTAAGTGTAGTGAAGTCTGCCTTCACGCCTTCGGTACGGTCCATTCTCACATATTGAAGCCTGCTGAAGGAGGCAAATTCCATTAGATTGAAAGAAGGGCTTAGGTATTGTTGTAATGAAAGAGCCCCGCCAAACCTGGCGCGGTCGAAGCTGTAGAAGTAATGCTTGTTATCTCTGAGATCACCATCATATTCGGCTACGGTGGTATATAATCCCAATGCTCCGCTTTGAGCTAATGTTTGAGTAGTTACTCCGAGGAGTGCTACAAAAAATACACATATAATTTTTTTCATATTGGCATATTTGACTAGTACTGCTGTAAAGCAGTATAATCATGCCAAATGATTTGCGATCAGAAGTAATCTTGAATTTGATGGTTAAACAGAGGTGATGGGTAGTTAGTTACCCAAAAGAGGTAAATGTTTTTAGCACAGTAAATAAAGATTTATTTGTCGTTCCTTTTTATCAGTACAAAATTGCCACCCTCATCTCCCACGTTTTGAATTTCACCATAGAGTGGTTTTGTAGTAGCGTTACTTTTCATGGATTGTTTCACATCGTCAAATAAATCTTCGGAGGGCAGGTATTTATTTTCATTTTCGTTTAGTGTCTTAAGCAGGTATTTCATAAACACACTTTTGTCAGGTACTGTGGTGAGTGATCCACTCGTGATTGCTTTTCGGCTTGGTCGTTTGATCATATTAGCAATGTCAGGGTTTGCATTATTGAAAGGTGCGCGTGTTTTGAATATCCCTCCGCTGAAGCAGGCATCTGCGATAAGCAATGTGTGCTTCGAGTTGATGGCTCCGATGTTTTCAACCAGCGCACTGTTCCTAAACCATTTTGCCCTGTTCTTCTCCTGTGCGTCAGCAGGAAGCCAATACCCGATGTTTGTTTTTTCATCAAAGAATCCATGACCAGCATAGAAGATGAGCAAGAAGTCAGAGGGTTCAATTTTATGACTGAGCTCTTCAAAAGCAACATTGAGATCTTCGAATGTCGGATTTTTTAAAATGGAAATATCTTTTTCATCAAACGTGTACTTTTGAGTGAGTACTCCTTTTAGTTTGGTTGCGTCCTTAAGTGGTTCATTAAGTGATTGGATCGCAGGATCAATATATTCTTCCACCGCAATTAGCAGGGCGTAGTATTTATGAGAAGGAGCTGCCGGCTGGGCAACTACGGGTAGCGCAGGTTTTAAACTAACGCGTATTGTGTTACTCGTTCCTTCTATTTCCTGCGCAACCAGTATAGATGAAGAAGTAATGATTAAAATAAAGGAAATAATGTTTTTCATAAATTTTTATGGTTGATCGGTTCGCTAAATCTGAATGTTATTCAATGAATACTTTTACTGATTCTGATTTTCCATTTCCGAGTTGAATTTTTATAAGGAATAGCCCATGGAGATCGCCCGGATACCATTTTGTTTCGTAGACTCCGGAATTGTATTCCGTATTTTCAAGCATCGCTACCTGCCTGCCTTGTGTATCGAGTACATTAATGAGAACCTGTTTTTTTTGTCCTTCTGAAATCCGGAAGGGGATGTTCAATACGGTACGGGCAGGGATGGGGTAGGGAACACCGATAAGAGGAAGATAACTTTCTGCTTCTTTTTTAATGTACTCATCTTCTCCAAAAACAATCCTGATCTTTTGGGTTTCAGCAGTAATCAGGAAATGATTTTGAAGCCGCATGTCTACCGTTTCGAGTGTCGTGAGATTAATAAGAAATAATTTCTTTTCATTACTTCCGAAAAAGTCATTTCTCCAGGTAAGTTCGATGGCGTCAGCGGATTCATTTTTTACTGAAAACTCCCATGTGAATTCTTTTTGAGACGGAACAATGTCTCTATTGAAATCAGTGAGTAGTTCGGGGTGAGCAGAACCTAACTCAAAGAATCCAAGTCCCTGCGGAAGAGGCACACTGACTTCATCAAATTGATCCTTACCCTTCAGCGTTGCGTTAGGGTGCATTCCTATTCCACTGAGTTCATTGGCCAGATTACCTTGTTTTAGATGAAGAGCTACTTGCCAGTAATCCTGATCGAGTGAATGCGTAATTTCATTATCAGAATTTTTCCGACCACCCAAATTCGTATTTCGGGTCACGGGTATTTTTACTGTAGTAGCTGAAGCAGCAAAAACAAATGCACCTCTGTACTTTTCCAGTATCGTTCCATCTGCCAGTTTACCTCCCGAAAACACTTTTAGCAGGGTTCCTACTCCGCTTGGATTTGAATTGTAGGCGAGTACGTCTGTCCAGGATAAACGGAAGTTATAGGGATTGCCAATGAGATTCCAGCCTGCTGAAAGGGCAATCTCAAAAGGTGAATCTTCATCCGCGGTTACTGCTTTTCCTTCTCCTGGTTTGATAACGGTGTTTGATTTAACAATCAGCCAGTATCCTTTACCTGGATCGATCGTGTTGAACGAGCTATACTCACGATTATCCCCATTTGCATAATCGAAAAGACGCCATTTTGTTTTGTCATAAGGCATGAGTGATGCAAATGTGGATGTAACGTTCTTATTGGTTAAGACGGTAGGTATGGCGATGATCTGATAATTATTGGCCTGACTCCCGAAACTCAAATCAGGGATGGATTCATCAGTCGTTCTTACCCATGCTTCTCCGATATTACTTGTTATTTTTGCCTGATTGACATCTGTTACTTCAAAGTAGTAGATGATTCCAATCGGGTCAGTAAGGTCAGTGGCAACAATTACTTTTTCATATAACATACCTGCCCCTGATACCTCAGTGCTCTTCTCTTCTGTATCCGGTTGAGTGATGCCTTTGCTTTTAAGTACCACCTTGACAACAAGAGACGGATCATTGACCGAAATACTGACTGTCATTGAATTCCCTTTTGTGTAAACAGTCGGAAATGATTCGTTGGAGATTTGAATCGTTGGATCAACTGCCGGAGTAGTGACCGTTGACGTGGCAAAGTTTACAGTATTATAGTTGACAGATGCGCCTGAACCGTTGTATGCATAAATGGCAAGCTGATAGGTAGTGGACTTTGATACGTTGGACTGATTGAAGGAGGCTCCTTTTCCCGCATACATCACCTTGCTGTTTTTAAAAGATTGAACGGGCGTGTAGACAACTCCATCGTCAGGCGCATCAGGCGGTTCATTCCCCTCTCGGAGGACGTGTATATAACCATCAGGCGCAGTTGATGGCTCGGTAAATGAAAAACTATAAGAAGTTGATTTGACGTTCGAAAATTTCAGATTACTTGGCCCGGAGGGTTCTGCGGCTGGTACGATGATTGTAAAATCAGTCGTACTGGTTGCTAATTGTTCTCCAATTGCTACCGTAATTTTTCCTGTTGTTGCTCCTGACGGCACTGTTACAGAAATGGAGGTTGCAGTGCTGGCGGTTACCGTAGCAGATATATTGTTAAATTTTACAATATTGTTTGCAGGCGTGGTGCTGAAGTTTGTGCCACTAATTGTAACACTTGTCCCCACAGCTCCGGTAGCAGGAGTGAAGCTGGCAATGGTTGGATTTGTGTTTGCGGGCAGAGTTGACATACTACTTGTAAAAGGTGACAATTGCCTATAGTTGATGGAAGATCCGGAACCATTGTATGAATAGATTGCGTAGTAATAAGTAGTGTTTGCAGTGGCAGCACTTTGATTGAATGTCCCAACCCCTGTGCCAACGTACATCACACTGCTTGTGCCTATGGCTTCTACCGGGGTGTAAACCGTTCCATCTACTGGTAACTCAGTTGGAGCACTGCCTGCTTTGCGGATGTGGATATAACCGGTTGGAGCCGGTGAGGCAGCTGTAAAGATGTAGCTATAAGTGGTGGCGGTTATATTGGAGAACGTAAGGCCGGTTGGTGATGCAGTAGGCTCTGTAGCAAGAGGTGTGTACTTTGCAACGAATGCATCGAATCCGCCTGCTGATGTGCGATCGTACGAAGAATTTGAAGCGAAGCTAACCTTATTTGAAAAGAAGCCTGCCCAATACATATTGCCGGTATATCCGGTATCGGCTGTGATGGAGAATCCGCAAGTACCTTCTCCGGTTGCAGCTCCCACCTGCTTCACAAAGCGATAAGCACCTTCGGCTCCATAGGAAATCAGATAAGCATTGGCAACAGGCGCAGTTAAATTTGCTGCGGTTCCCGATGAGTTGAAATTAACCGTTTTGTTGAATGAACCTGTTGCATAAACATTTCCCTGTGGATTGCCCGCTACAGCTTCTTCAAAAGCATCAACAGTTAATCCATAAAGTAATTCATTGCCTTCACCACCAAATGTATTTAACCAAACACGGTCGGGTAATGCGCTGATGGTAGTCAGATTATACTTTCCCACGAAAACATCGGTGCCTCCATTGGATGTTCGTGTGGTAGTGCCGGCAGTGCCTCCGCCAAACGTGGGCGTTCCGGAAAATTCTCCCCCGATATAAATATGACTGCCAAGTACTGTTACTTTTTTCACTACATCAGTGCCACTTGAACGAACATAGGAAGCCGATTCCCAATCGCCATCGGCCTGAGAAACGATTTCAAAAATTCCGTCAGCTGATCCAAAATTGGTAATCAGGGTAACTCCGCTTAACGGATTAACATCCATATCTCCGCTATAGTATCCGCCAAATAGAACGCCCTCGCTTCCGATAAGCTGCAAACTTAATCCTTCGTCATCGAGGGTTGATCCGAATGTATCTATCCATATCAATGCATTCGAGGAGGAATATTTCCCCAGAAATATATCTTTCCCTCCCACAGAAGTCTTGTTGCTTACTGATGTACTTGGATCAAAGTCAACTGTGCCGGTGAAGTAACCGGTTAGATACACATTGCCACTTCCATCTACTGTTATCTCATAACCGATGTCATTGGTAACACCATTATCAGGAATGGCTACTGCCTGAAAGCCTCCAGCGGATGAATACTTTGCCCAAAAGATATCAGTGCCGCCTGCAGAGGTAAAACTGGATGTGCCTTGCTGAGAAAAATCGAAGTCTACTGTATTGCTGAAATACCCCGTTACGTAAACATTACCCGACCCATCAAGTGCGATGCCATATACTCCGTCTGCTCCTGTTGAACCCAAAGAGCTTGCCCAAACCAGGGAGCCGGAACTGGTGTACTTGGCAATAAAGCCATCTGTGCCTCCTGCAGACGTAAGATTAGTGGCAGAGGTACCTCCCGGGTTTACATTTATTGTTCCGGTATAGCCGCCTACTACGTATAGATTTCCACTGGCGTCTACAACACTGTTTCGCACAAATTCTCCCGCTCCTGATCCACCTAATGCATTTGCCCAATTAACTCCCATATCCTGAGCGATTGCAGTGAAGGAAATTAATAATAGTGTGAGTAAAATGTTTTTCATCTGAATGTTCTTTTTCAATGAAGTGATTTTAATTAAGGCTTTGTGGGACCAGGCAGATCACTGGCGGGATCTGCAGGATCGGTAGGCGGATCTCCACCTCCAAGAAAAGCAATTGCACCACCCACTACAGCTACGGGAGCAATAATCAATAGCAAAGGAATTTTTGGTTTGATGTTAAAAGAGGAACTGTTACTTTGATCGGTTGAGTTAGAGATCAGCAAACTATATCCTTTGCCTTTTAATTCTTTCGGTACAGACCATTGATAGCTCTGCCCGTTACTGAGATTATCCGCAAGCTTTTGTTTTATTACTCCATCCTGCAAAAGCTGAATACTTATTTTGTCAGAAGGCTTTCCTCCCTGCCATTGGATATCGATTGACTGTCCTTTTTTATACGCTTTTTTGCGAGCGACTTAGCTGCGAGTTTAGCCGCGACTTTTGAAGCGCGTACTTTAATGGTGATGTCATTGTCAAAATCAGCAGGCAATTCTTTCCGGACATCCCAGATCACTTTTTTGGTTTTCCTACCGCCACTTCAGTGCCCCAGTCACCAGAAACAGAGACGATAGGAGTACTGTAGCCGTTGTGTGAGCTAAAAATATTTATCCTGAATTTCTGATTGGGCTCTGTGTTGTTGAGATCATAGGTGATCGTTACCCGTTCACCATCGAATGATGTTTTAATATTTTCTAACGATTGAGCTGTAAGTTCTGCTGAGCCAGTGATCAAAAGGTACAGCGTAATTTTTTTAAAGAGAAAGAGTAGCCGTTTCATTTTTTGGTAGGTTGGTTTTTGGGGCCTTGACTATGAAGTAAAACTACCTCAAGCCATTGCCGCTGGGCAACGGGAAAAGAACCGATAATGAAAGAGGGTTTTTCCTGTTTAATAGAAAGAATTGCCCGTATTGCTACAGTAAGAGAAACAAAACCGGAAAGTAATTTCTAAATTCGGGTATAACGTACTTTTAAACCCAAAACCAATACCTATGTCACCAGAGCCTAATCACTCTTCGCAGCGCATTTCGTTGTCCGGAATTGCATTCATTTCTTTGGCTGTAATATTCTTTATAGCCGGAGGAGTAGTCGCCTATTTTGTGTTTGGGAGCAGACCAATGGATACAAAATTTGCTCCCGCAGACCCTACGCAACGATCTTCCATTCTGATAGACGATGCGATCGAAATGGTTAAATATTACTATGAAACGGATTCGGCCAGAAGTCAAACTTCAGAATTGCAGTATCCCATGTCTATTCACTTTGAGTTAGATGCGTTAGAACAATATCTGGATGATGTAAAGGCGATGAAACACGCAGATGGTGTTCGTGTTTATTTTGCGAGATATAAGAAACCCACTCCCCGTAAAATACCCAACGATTCCACCGGTAAGGAGTACGATTTTAAAAATCACACCACAGTTATTTTTGTGACGACAAAAAAGGGCGAGGACGGGTATCCTTCTGATATTTTATCCATTGATGGAGCGAGGCTGGAAAAATTAATTCAACCCTATAACGGTGGAATTTCCTGCCCTCCATTGCCTCCGAAATTTTGTGGGTCAGGTCTTCTTTATCAATAGCATGCCGGTTTACTTCCTTTACGTTGAGTTATTAT